>DQAM01000339.1 GCA_003523545.1 Dysgonomonas sp. | reverse complement strand
TTTGCGATGCTGCAAGATAATCGAGGGATATGCGGGTATAGAAAAGCCGTTTAAAATTTTCATATCCCAGATTTTTATACAGCATGAGCATATTGTTGCGGAAATTGAGAAATGTTTTTCGGGGACTTTCTTTCGATAGGGTGGCCCCCCCTACATGATAAACAACGGATTGCGGAATGCAGTAAATTTTGCGTCCCCGGGCATTCAGTCTCCAGCAAAGGTCTATTTCTTCCATATGTGCAAAGAATGTGCCGTCAAAACCTCCTGCATCTTTAAAGTCTTTACTTCTGATGACCATACAAGCCCCCGTTGCCCAGAAAATCTGTAACGGATTGTTATATTGTTGCTCGTCATTCTCGACTGTTGCAAATATTCGTCCACGGCAAAAAGGATATCCGTATTTATCGATAAATCCTCCGCAAGCACCCGCGTATTCGAAGTATTCCTTATTTCGTTCGGCAAGTATTTTAGGCTGGACGCAAGCGGTATCCGCATTTTTGTCTAAAAAATCAGTTAAGGGAGCAAGCCAGTTTTCAGTTACTTCCACATCCGAATTCAGCAGAACATAATATTCAGCTTCTACTTGTGCCAATGCCTTATTATATCCTTCTGCAAATCCGTAATTTTCGGGTAAAATGATCAAAGAAAGATTAGGGTAATTCGTTTTAAGAAACTCAATTGACCCATCCGTAGAATGATTGTCGGCTATTACAATGTCGGCAATAGTAGTATCAGTATATTTTAACAAGAACGGCAGGTATTTTTCAAGTAAATCCTTTCCGTTCCAGTTTAATATAACTATTGCAAATTTCTTCATTCTTTTACGATATTTTCTTTTTTGTGCTTCCAGCGTTTATGTGTCCAGAGCCAGTAAGCAGGATTGCGCAGAATGGTTGCTTCCATTTCGCGGATATATTTCTCAGTAATGGCAAATTCAGGTTCGTTCTTCGGATTATCCGTAATCAGCTTGACATAAGCCGTATATTTCCCCCTGCCTTCTTTTACAATATCGAGATAAGTGACAAAGAACCCCGTCTTCTTGGCAATACGTTCTACTCCTGTATAAACACCAGTTTCGTGATTAAGGAACTCAGTCCAGTAATGAATATTCCCGGGTGAAGGTGTTTGGTCTGACATAAAACCTACCAGCATCTTCTGACCTTCATTCTTAAAATTAAGTATGGCCCGCAAAGTATTGTTTTTGGGAATACCCAGACTGCCGAAACGGCTTCTTATTTTGAGGAATATTTTGTCAAAAACTTTATTTTTTAAAGGTCGGTAAATCTGAGCAAGCAGGCTTCCATCATTGAATAATAAGTTAATGGATGGTACCCATTCCCAATTACCGTAATGACCTAGAAACATAATTCCCGAATTGCCTTCTTTCATCAAATTGTGGACAATATCCATGTTTTTGAATACAAAACGTCTTTGTATTTCTTCATTGGAAACGTGCAGAAGCTTGATGGTTTCGACAAAATAATCGCAAAAATTATGGTAAAACTCCTTTTCTATAATTTTTAATTCTTCTTTGCTTTTATCTGGAAAAGAAGATTGCAGATTCTCTCTCACAACTTTCAACCGATATCCTATGACTTTATAAGCCCAGAAATATAAAATATCTGATAATATGTACAAGACTTTGAACGGCAGCAAAGCATGTATGTATAATATAAAATATATGAGATTATAGCCTATCTTATGCATGTTTATTGTAAAATAACGGCGGTACCTTCTCTGTTCAAGCTGCCTAAACGAACGTCTTTTACGATATTGACCAATTGTTCGTCGTATTCCTTTTCTACTTTTACGTAATTCTCCGTATATCCGTACATCTTATTATCGTGGACAGTGTGTTCGAACAAAGCTTTACGTAACAGGCCTTTCTGCGAAAGATAAAATTCCTTCAGTTTTCGGTCTGAGATATCCAGAAGAGCTTTACTCCTGGCATGTTTTGTTTTAGTATCCACAATATGTTCGATTTTCAACGCCTGTGTATTCGGACGTTCGGAATAAGTAAATACGTGCAGTTGCGAAATATCGAGACTTTCGATAAATTGCCGGCATTCTTCGAAATATTCATCCGTTTCTCCCCGTGTACCTACAATTACATCCACACCGATGAAAGCATGAGGGAGTATACTCTTTATTTTTTCTATTTTGTGCCTGAATAAAGCAGTGTCATATTTACGCTTCATGAGTCTCAGGACAGCATCCGAACCCGATTGCAACGGAATATGAAAGTGAGGGGCAAAGCGTTTCGATTGTACCACAAATTCAATAATCTCATCGGTCAATAGATTAGGCTCGATAGATGAAATACGGTAACGGGATATTCCTTCGACATTATCCAGAGCTTTGATAAGATCGAAAAAAGTTTCTCCCGTAGTCTTTCCAAAGTCTCCTATATTTACACCTGTCAGTACAATTTCACGCCCGCCGTTTGTCGCTACTTCTTCTGCTTGTTTGACAAGGCTTTCGATAGTGCCGTTACGGCTTCTGCCCCTCGCATGAGGAATAGTACAAAACGAACAAAAATAATCACATCCATCCTGCACTTTGAGAAAATAACGTGTACGGTCGTCTGCAGAACAGGAGGGCACAAAGCTTTTTATGTGACTTGTTTTACTGGTGAAAACAGCGCCTTTTTCTTTTTTCTTCAATTGGTCGAGATAATTGACTACATCCAGTTTCTGCTCTGCCCCCAGTACGATGTCTACTCCTTCTATATCGGCAATATCGTCAGGTTTGAGTTGTGCATAACATCCGGTTACGATGACAAAAGAACCGGGATGTTCTTTAATCATTTTGCGTACAGCCTGACGGCATTTCTTATCTGCGAGTTCCGTAACGGAACAGGTATTTATCACGCAAATATCTGCCACTTCTCCTTCGCGCGCCTTGCGGACACCTACTTCGGATAACTGTCTTCCGATAGCCGATGTTTCGGCAAAATTGAGTTTACAGCCTAAAGTGTAATAAGCCGCCAGTTTATTTTCGAATATTGTATTATCAATCATTTAAGAATATTCATGACAAAATATTGAACATAACAACTTATATTCAATACGATAATGTATATGTTTCAATATAAATTACAAAAATAAGTAAAATAGAGCAATTTTACATTCAAAATAATTTGTAATTAGTAATGATGTACTTATTTTTGCACAAATAACTCAAAAATGAGCAATTTTTATGATAAAAGAGAATTTTGTGAAATTGTACGAAAACAGTTTCAAAAAAAACTGGGATTTACCGGTCTTATCAGATTATAATACTAAGGAAACACTTTACTACAAGGATTTTGCCAGACAGATAGCACGCCTGCATATTTTGTTCGATAAATTAGATGTAAAGAAAGGGGATAAAATAGCTTTGGTAGGGAAAAATACTATCAACTGGTGTACGGTGTATATAGCAAGTATAACTTATGGAGCTGTCATAGTACCCATTCTTCAGGATTTCCACCCGACCAATATACAGCATATTACAAACCATTCCGATTCTGAATACCTGTTTGTGAGTGACAACTTATGGGATAACATGGAAGAATCTCAAATGCCTGCACTGAAAGGGATTTTTTCACTTACAGATTTTTCCTGTATATATGACAATTGTAAAAAAAGTGTGAAATCATTGCTTTCAAATCTGGATAAACTCTTTGCTGAGAAGTATCCTGACGGTTTCAATAAAGAGAATATTACGTATGCGGATGTAAATAATTATGAGGTGGTGCTTATAAATTATACATCCGGAACTACCGGTTTCAGTAAAGGTGTTATGCTGACAGCGAACAATCTGGCGGGAAACGTAACTTATGCGAAAAGCCTTGATTTGCTTTTTAGAGGCGACCGGGTCGTTTCGTTTTTACCACTTGCCCATGCTTATGGCTGTGCTTTTGACTTTTTATATGCATTATCAGAAGGTGTACATACAACCCTATTGGGAAAATCGCCTTCACCAAAGATACTTTCTGCCGCCTTCGCTGAGATTAAGCCTAATCTTATCGTGTCTGTGCCGCTTGTAATAGAAAAAATATATAAAAAAGCTATCCTGCCTAAATTAGAAAAGTCGAGTATAAAAATGGCTTTAAAGATACCTATCGTCAAAGAACGTGTATATGCTAAAATAAGAAAAGGACTAATTGAAGCATTAGGCGGTAATTTTGTAGAAGTGATCATTGGAGGTGCAGCTTTCAACCAGGAAGTAGAAGACTTTTTGTATAAAATAAAATTCCCATTTACAGTGGGGTATGGTATGACGGAATGTGCTCCACTTATTTCATACGATCATCATTATGATTTCATTCCGACATCCTGCGGACAAGTATTGAAAGGCATTATGGAGGTCCGTGTGGATTCACCTGATCCATATCAGGTATTAGGAGAAATTCAGGTGAGAGGTGAAAACGTAATGAAAGGGTATTATAAAAACGCAGAAGCCACTAGGGAAGCATTTACGGAAGATGGGTGGTTGAAAACCGGGGACTTGGGGACAATAGATAAGAATAATCGCATCTATCTGCGGGGACGCAGCAAGACCATGATATTGGGAGCCAGCGGACAAAATATTTTCCCGGAAGAAATTGAAGCTAAATTAAACAATATGCCTTATGTTATGGAATCTCTTGTGGTTGTTAGGGATCATAAATTAGTCGCTTTGGTATACCCTGATTATGAAGCGATGGATTCGTCCGGTATCTCTTCAGAAGATTTGGAAACGATTATGGACGAAAATAAGAAAACATTAAATAAAATGGTTTCGAGTTACGAGAATATATCATCCATACATATCTATCCCACAGAATTTGAAAAGACGCCGAAGAAAAGCATAAAAAGGTATTTA
>DQAM01000250.1:5092-19142 GCA_003523545.1 Dysgonomonas sp. | reverse complement strand
ATAGACGTTCAGGTCTATTATCATTTTGTTGGTCTTCGCCGCATCTTCCCAACGTTTTATTTCGTTGGATGGATTGCGCTGCGGGCTGGCATGGAACAACTCGCACCAGCCTTTCAGGGCTAAAGCCGCACCTTTGGTTGCACGACCGTAATCACTTCCCGATACTTCAACCGGAAGATCGTTATAAATCTCATTCAATTCGTCTGTAATAAATTTAAACATTTCGTCCGAAGTAGCTCTCGGAAATTCAATCTGACTGCCTGCATCCTGATTATTTAAAGGTACAGTTATGATGGGTGTACCTCCGTATGCCATCCATAGGAAATGATATAAATAAGCTCTGAGGAAACGGGCTTCAGCCAAACGCTTCGTCTTATAGTCATCTGCTAGGGATGATTCTTCTACGTTATGAATAAAAACATTACATTTTCTTATATGCTCGTAACGTTCTTTCCAGTTCCAAAGCCCATATCCGGTAGGAACGCGGTCGGGATTAATCTGTGCCTGTCCGATATAATTGTAACCATCGTGGCGAAGCACTCCAATATCGGAATTGTCGCTGTACTGGTCGAGATGTTGTTCGGTAGATGCCTGAATATTGGGTAATTGATTATACATGTCATTTAAGTACAAATCGGCAGTTTTTGTCGATTTCCACAAATCTTCATCGGAAATAAAGTCCTTGGGCGGAACTTCCAGAAAGTCGGAGCAACTACAGAATAATATTACGCTAAATAGTATACCGAATATATGTTTATATTTCATGATTTTCATTTTTTAAGATTATTAAAATGTGATATTCGCGCCGAAAGAGAATACTGATTGCTGATAGTAGTACCATCCGTTGGTATCGCCTGCTTCGGGGTCTAATTTTTCTTTCATGTTAGGAGTCCATGTCCATAGATTCTGTCCCGAAAAATAAATTCTCACTTTGCTCATAGCTGCTTTACTTGTCCATTCTCTCGGAAGTGTATATCCCACTTCAATATTTTTGAGCCGCAGATATGTCATATCCCTCACCCAATGAGACGATTGCCTTGTATTGTGTGATAAAGGCTGCATTGTCACCCTCGGATACGTCGCATTTCTATTCTCCGGTGTCCAGTGGTCTTCAAACATCAGCTTAGTTGCAGAACTTTGATCGTCGAAAGGACTGATTGCTGTACCCCACAGGTAAGAATCGTACAATCCGGCACCCTGCAGCAACATACTGAAGTCGATGCCTTTCCATGTAATGGTAGGTGAAAAACCAAACATAAGTTGTGGATTGTTTTTAGGGCGTCCGATTACAGTTTCATCATTAGAATCGATTATACCGTCGGGCACTCCGTCAGGCCCACTTATATCCTGATATTTTATATCACCGGGAGCTACCTGGGCATCTTTGATAGAAGCGATTCCCTCTTTCAACTTACCATTGGAATCAAAATCCTCTTCCGAAAAATATCCGATTGCCTCATATCCGAAATAAGTATCGAGCGGGCGTCCGGTCCTGCGTCTGTTCGGATTGTCATATGTTGCTCCGGTTTCATATACTCTTTCCAGTTTATTCTTTGCATATGTCAAAGTACCTCTGAGGTCGATATTCCAGTCTTTACCTATACTGAAATTACTACCCAAAGCAAGGTCAAAACCGCGGTTACTCATTTTTCCACCGTTTACTTCGGGTAATTCAATCCCATATTCGACGGGAACTATAGCCGTAGGTGCCATCAACATATTATCCCTGGTTTCATAAAAATAATCTGCTGTTACAGACAGTTTTCCATTCCACAATAAAGCATCTACACCGACATCGAATTTCTTCGCTTTTTCCCAGGTTATTTCCGGGTTAGCTTGCTTCTTTTCATTTATCCCTGTTGTAGCTCCACCGAAATAAGCAGAATTACTATATATACCATATCCTGACATATATTGATATGCATCTCCGGCCAGATTTCCGGATTCTCCATAAGAAGCTCTCAATTTTAGCTGATTCAAGTAAGGCATTCTATTTCTGACAAAATTTTCCTCCGCAATATTCCATGCCAAAGAGAAAGAAGGAAAGAATGCCCATTTTTTACCCTGTGCAAAATAGTAGCTACCATCGTACCTTCCCGCTATTTCAGTGATATATTTTCCTGCATAAGCATAACTAAGACGATACACAAAACCTACCTGAGCTTCTTGAGAAGAAGAGCCTTCATTAGTCATTTGTCCGGCTGCTGAACCTCCGAAATTTATTTCGTCGATATCTACAGGGTAATCAGAACGTCCGAGTTTATTCCATCTGAATTTTCTTTCTGAGCGTTCTGCCACACCAAGAACAGACACATCGTGTAATCCGTTAAATGTATTTTTATAATTTATATATGCCTGATATGTAAATCGCTTATCGTATTCATTTCCTTCATTGAGAGACGATGAACTTCCATTGTATGTCTCATTAAATGTAATCGGGTCTGTAGAATAATCAGGAACATAAGAAAGAATAGGTGTACTCCATTTCTTATTAAATTTAGAACGAGGGTCATAGCTAGCTACACCTTTTATACTCAGACCTTTCAGGAAAGGTAATTGCTGCTCTACTTCTATCGTTGTATATATCTGTGTGATATCGTTTTTTTCATATCCGCTGTGCTCGATCGCTCCAACTGGTGAATTACCCATGTAATTTCCCCACAATCCGTTGGAATATTCAATTGCGTGTGTGGGCGGAGTCCGGGTAGTGAAATACATGATACGTTCTGCAGACCATGCCGGATAATTTTGATCCATTACATACCCCGATAACGAAAGCGATACTTTAGTCGTATTTGTTGCCTGGACATCGAGTCTGGATTGGACATTATAACGTTTCAAATCGGTAGTCTTAAATTGTCCTTTCTGAGAGAGGTAAGCTAATGACATATAATAATTAACCTTATCAGTACCTCCTGAAATTTCAAGGCTATGGTTGGTTATGGGACGGTTGTACTGGATAATATCCCTTACCCCCCTGCTGCTTAGCCATCTGTCCGCATGTGCTCCTCCTGCACCGTCCACAGTCTTTTTATAATTGGCAACTTCTTCTTCCGAGAACGGCATATTACTCATCCCGCTATTACGGGCACCTTCGTTCATCATCAATGCATATTCGTAAGAATTGACCATTTCCGCCATACGCGTCGGGTTCTGGAATCCGATATAACCATTGTAATTAATGGTAGGTGCACCTGTTTTTCCTTTCTTAGTTGTTACCAATAATACACCATTGGCGCCACCCAATCCATAGGGAGCAACAGCCGCAGCATCTTTTAATACGGTAATACTCTCTATACTGCTTGGATCCAATTGTGAATAATTTTCACGTGGGATTCCATCTATGACAACTAATGGTGCAGTTTTTTTCCCATTGGTAGCACGACCTCTAATATAAATCGTAGAACCATCTTCACCCGGTTCTCCTCCGGCTTGCCTAGCCATTATCCCGGCAACACGTCCAGCCAATGTATTGGAGATGTTCGCAACAGGATTTTTAGAAATATCGTCACCTTTGATGTTGGCAATGGCTGATGTCAACGATGCTTTTTTTGTAACACCATATCCTACAATAACAACCTCGTCCATCAATTCTGTATTTTCCTGCATCGCTATATTTAACGCAGCCTGAGAATTAACTACAATAGTTTGGGTTGCATATCCTACATACGAAAATACAAGTGTACTGCCCACGGGAGCATTGAGGGAAAAACTCCCGTTAATGTCGGAGACTGTACCCACCGTTGCATCCTTCACTTTTACGCTTACGCCTATCAACGGCTCATTACTTTTTTTATCGACAATCGTTCCCGATATATTTCCGGGAGATTGTTTCACTTCCTGTACGGATGTATCATTATTTGCATAAAGAACATTTCCGCAGAAAAACAAAAGAATAAAAGATATTGTCCACGATTTTATAGAACAATTCTTTTGTCTAATCTTCTCTTTTCTCATAAGTTAAATGTTTTGTGGTTATTAATAGTGGTTAACATTGGTCTATTTATTTTTCATTCGAAAACGAGTAGGGAGCATCCGATTGTTGCGTACCTCTGTTTTTATTTGCTTGTGGAGCCATCTTGAAGTTGATTTTAGCTCCTTCCATTAAGGTTTGGTGACTCAGGTAATTCTTCGAATGGTTCTTCCCGTTCACCGTCATAGACTGTACGTATCTGTTATCTATATTATTATTGTCTGCTTTAATCGAAACCCGCTTGCCGTTGGAAAGATTGAGTGTCACTTTTTTAAACAAGGGTGATCCCAGTATATATTCATCCGTACCCGGACAAACCGGATAGAAGCCTAGAGCCGAGAATACATACCAGGCCGAAGTCTGTCCGTTATCCTCATCACCGCAATATCCGTCAGGGGTAGCCGAATATAGCTTGCCCATAACCTCACGCAGCCAGTATTGAGCTTTCCAAGGTTCTCCCGACCAGTTGTACAGATAAATCATGTGCTGGATCGGCTGGTTGCCGTGTGCATAATTACCCATGTTCATAATCTGCATTTCACGTATTTCATGGATCACACCACCGTAATAACTTTCGTCGAACAAAGGCGGTACATTGAACACCGAATCCATCATCTGGTTGAATCCCGCTTTTCCTCCCATCAAATCTATCAAACCTTGCGGGTCATGAAATACCGACCATGTATAGTGCCAGCTGTTCCCTTCGGTGAAAGCATCTCCCCACTTCAGCGGATTGAAAGGCGACTGGAATTTGCCGTCTTCGTTCTTTCCCCGCATCAACTTGTGTTCCGGGTCGAATAGATTCTTATAGTTCATGGCATTTTTCTTATACTGAGCCAGTTCACTCTCGGGTTTTCCGAGTTTTTTGCCTAATTCATAAATACACCAGTCATCATACGCATATTCCAATGTACGTGCGGCACTCTCATTGATTTTTACATCATAAGGTACATACCCCAATTTATTGTAATATTCCCAACCCAAACGCCCGGTCGAACTTACCCGTGGATGAACCGCATTCGCTCCATGCTTGACAGCCTCCCAGAGTGTTTCGATATCATAACCTCTCAATCCTTTCAGATAAGCATCTGCGACAACCGACGCAGAATTATTACCTACCATACATCCTCTGTGTCCCGGGCTTGCCCATTCCGGTAAGAATCCGCTTTCCTTATAAGTATTGGCTAATCCTTCCTGCATTTTTACGTTCATATCGGGGTACATCAGATTAAGGAATGGGAAGAGGCAGCGGAACGTATCCCAGAATCCTGTGTCGGTAAACATATAGCCCGGAAGTACTTCACCGTTATACGGACTATAGTGCATTACTTTTCCCTGAGCATCGATTTCATAGAAGCTTCGGGGGAATAATACGGAACGATAAAGGCAGGAATAGAATGTGCGGAGATTATCGATATTGTCATCTTCTACCTCGATACGTCCTAAAACCTGATTCCATACACTCCTTCCTTTCTGTGCTATCTGGTCGAAAGAATCGTTTCCTACCTCTTTCAGATTCAATTCTGCCTGTTCGGGACTGATAAAAGAGGATGCCACTCTGGCGTGTACTTTTTCACCACGTTTGGTTTTAAAACCTATAACAGCACCTGTATGGTTTTCCTGCGCTTCGGTATCTCCCCTTCTTATTTCATTGTTGCCTACAACCGCTTTATATGTAAACGGCTTGTCGAAAACAACCACAAAATAGTTTTTGAAGTTCTTTGGTACACCGCCGCTGTTGCGGGTAGTATATCCGATAATCTTATTTTCTTCGGGTATAATCTTTACATATGAACCCCTGTCCAACGCATCCACGATTACATACGAATCGTCTTCGGGAAATGTAAAACGGAACATTGCGGCACGTTCTGTCGGTGTAATCTCTGTCACTACATCGTGGTCTGCCAGATATACTTTATAATAATATGGTTTTGCCACCTCAGCCTTATGTGAAAACCAGCTCGCACGATTATCCTGGTCGAATACGACTTTGCCGGTCACAGGCATGATGGCGAATTGACCGTAATCGTTTATCCATGGACTGGGTTGATGAGTTTGTTTAAAGCCGCGGATTTTATCTTCCGTATAAACATATGCCCATCCGTCACCCATTTTTCCTGTTTGAGGCATCCAGAAGTTCATACCCCACGGCATGGCTATTGCCGGATAGGTATTTCCTGTCGATAAAGAAATTTTGGATAATGTTCCTACCAATGGATTCACATAGTCTACCGGCTCCATCTTCTGCGCATAACCTAATACGCTCAACAGACAGCCTAGAATAAGGATTTGAATCTTTTTCATGATATAGTATATTTTTTTGCAGTTATTGTTTCTTTTCATAACGGAGTGTTTCTCCCTTTTTCGAAAGGGACGGTGCAACCGATTCATCGGATGTACCCCAGGCTGGATTCGGATTGCTTCCTAATACGAATTTTATATCCGCACCGTTTTTAATATCGTCATAAGTAATATATGTCTTGTTGTAATTCTTTCCGTTCAAGGTTATCGACTGGATATATACATTCTGCTTGCTATAATTTTCGGTAGTGACAGCTATTTTTTTACCATTTCCGAGTGTCATTTCCACAGCTTCCAATCCCGGCGAACCTATTGCATATATATTACTGGACGGACAGGTAGGGTAGAAGCCCATACAATTGAATATGTACCATGCCGACATCTGTCCGCAATCGTCGTTTCCGCTCAATGCATCCGGTGTATTCCCGTAAAAAGTATCTAATACATAACGGATTTTTTCCTGTCCTTTCCAGGGTTGTCTGACATAATTGTAGAGATACAATATCTGATGACAAGGCTCGTTACCATGCCAGTACGCCCCGATACGTCCCTGTATATCATGAGCTCCGGGTATATCATCCGGCAATTCCATGGTAAACATATCATCGAGTCTTTGAATAAAAGTTTCTTCTCCCATTTCATTGATATATCCCTGAACATCTTGTGGCACATACCAAGTATACTGATACGTAAAACCTTCCGTAATATCTCCCCATCCATGTACAGAACCGGGTCCTGTATATGCAATAGCATCGAACGGAGTACGCCAGTTACCCTGCATATCGCGTCCCCTCATAAATTTAGTTTCCGGGTCAATCAGGTTCTGATATGCCAATGAACGGTTCAGGAAGTATGCATAGTCTTCTTCCTTTCCCAGTTTCTTTGCCGCCATGGCAATTGCATAATCGTCATAAGCATATTCGAGGGTCTTCGACACCGATTCGCGTTCCTTATCGAAAGGCACCCAGCCGTTTTGCGCATATTCGGGTAAACAATCGTAATTCGGATTCATAGCTGTTTTCCTGATTGCCTGATAAGCACGCTCGGTATCGAAACCTTTGATATCTTTCACAATGGCATCGGCTATAACGGATACTCCGTGATACCCTATCATACACCAGGTTTCATTTCCATAGAATGACCATATAGGCAGCATATGCTCAACGCTTTGGTCATAATGGGCCAGCATCGAGTTAATCATATCGGCATTTCGTTCCGGATTAACAAGGTTCAATAGCGGATGATGCGCCCTGTATGTATCCCACAAAGAGAAGACCGTATAATTGGTAAATTTGCCATCCGTATTATGTACATTCGAATCGTGGCCCCTGTATTTACCATCCACATCTTCGTACACAAACGGATGAATAGAAGCATGGTAAACAGAAGTATAGAATGTTTCCATCTGCTCTTTTGTTCCTTTTACTTTGAACTTTCCGAATTCCTTCGCCCATAATTTTTCACCGTCGGCTTTTACCGTTTCAAAATCCTTATTATCCAACTCTTTGATATTCGCATAAGCTCCCGAAGTTCCGGTAGAGGATATGGCCACTTTCACTTCAATCTCTTCGTTAGCCTTAGTTTCGAAGTCAAACCATCCCATTATTTTATTGCCGTAAGCTATCCTGTCACTACGAAAACGTTTGGTGTCATATATCACAGGCTTGCCATCCTGCACAATCCCCGAACGGGCAAACGGCTTCGAAAATTCCGCCACAAAATATACATACCTTTCCGGTCCCCATCCATTCACCAGCTTAAAGCCGGATATAACGGAATCATTTTCTATTCTCAGTTGCGACCATGCAGTTTTGAACCATTGCACATGGTCCATATCCAGCATCACAAAGGAACTGTCCGACTGAGGGAAAGTAAATTTAAGGATACCCGAACGCATAGCCGATGTCACCTCCGCTTTTACTCCGTAATCAATTAAATCGACACCGTAGTAATTAGGCGATGCCCAC
Source organism: Dysgonomonas sp. (assembly GCA_003523545.1). Taxonomy (GTDB): domain Bacteria; phylum Bacteroidota; class Bacteroidia; order Bacteroidales; family Dysgonomonadaceae; genus Dysgonomonas_A. The sequence continues at coordinate 10,901 of DQAM01000250.1, read as the reverse complement.
TCTTTGTCATGGCTGTAACGTGAGCGGTATCCTTCGTCGGGATTATCGTGTGTACCGGCGACAAACTTTTTGGTTCCTGTGCCTGGGATAAACAGGAAATCCCCTAAATCCGGGATACCTGTCCCGCTAAGGTGCGTCAGGCTGAATCCCATAATCGTCATATGGTCATATTTATAACCGGACGCCGCATCGTAATAATCACGGTCGGTATCGGGGCTTATCTGTATCCCTCCGAAAGGAATCTGCGAGCCCGGATATACATTCCCGAATCCGGATGTACCGACAAAAGGATTTACATAGGCATTCAGCGACAAATCCGTCGCGGTATTGTCTTCCGCTAATGTACCGTCCGTTTTATTGCACGATACAAATAGCAGGAAAACAAGAGTAAATAAAAGCTGTATATGGGTATATCTATTCATTTCCGCTCTTTATTTTGAAAGTGAATACGGTTTTTCATCTTCGTTAAACAATCGTTTTTTGTTGGGGGTAGAAGACATCTCGAAAGTCAATTCCGCGCCATTCTTTATATCGTCGTAAGTGATATAAGCTTTGGTATATGGCTTTCCGTTGAGTTTTACCGCTTTCACATATCTCATTTTATCACTCACTTTATCTGCTCTGATAGTCAGGTACTTGTTCTCACCTACTTTAACCTTCATATAAGGGAAATAGGGTGCACCTAAAACATATTGATTAGTTCCCGGACAAACGGGATAGAATCCCATAGCTGAGAATATATACCAAGCCGACATTTGTCCGCAATCGTCGTTTCCGCACAATCCATCTATACTGTTTTTATACATGCGGTTCATGATTTCGCGCAACCAGTATTGAGTTCTCCAGGGCTGGGATGTCCACGCATACAGGTATGCAATATGATGACTGGGTTCGTTCCCATGAACGTAATTACCCATTACACCTTCGCGTGTAACATCTTCCGTATCGGCAAAGAATTCATCCGGTAAATGCATTGTGAAAAGAGAATCGAGACGTTGCACGAACTGTTTATCTCCACCCATTTGTCCTATCAGTCCTTTCACATCATGCGGTACATAGAACGAATAATTCCATGAATTTCCTTCGATGAAACCTTCTCCGTGCGTATTGAGTAAATCGAACGGGGTTTTCCAGCTTCCGTCACTTTTGCGGGCACGGACAAATTGTAAACCGGGGTCAAATACATTCTGGTAATTTAACGCCCTCCTTTTGTAAGTTTGTGCTAAGTTGTTGTTATCCAAATTTAAAGCTGTATTGTATATCGTCCAGTCATCATAAGAATATTCCAGAGTGATGGACGAACCGTTACCATTTTTATCGAAAGGCACATATCCCAGTTTTTTATATTCGCCTGTACCATCGTAATAATCGACATTCGAACTGTTGACCATAGCTTGCAGGGCGTGCTGTTTGTCGATATTCAAGCTTTTGTCGATAGCATCTGCCAACACCGATACCGAATGATACCCTATCATACACCAGTTTTCGTTACCCATATGCGACCAGACAGGAAGAGCCTTATGCACGCTCTGGTCGTAATGCGCCATCATGGATTTCACGATATCCAGGCTACGTTCCCTGTTTATCAGGTTGAAAAGAGGATGCAAGGCACGGTATGTATCCCAAACGGAAAAAATCGTATAATTGGTAAATCCTTCGGCTTGGTGTATATTATGGTCGATTCCTCTGTACTGCCCGTCTACATCCATATATACCGACGGATTGATAAGCGTATGGTAAAGTGAAGTATAGAGCATGGTCTTCGCATCTTCATTGCCTTCAACATCTATCACCTCCATTTCTTTTTTCCATTTTGCAGAAGCCTCCGCTACTATTTGCCCGAACGGCTTGTTTTTGGCTTCCGCCTCAAGATTCTTTATAGCTCCCTGAGTACTTACTGCGGAAAGAGCCACTTTTATTTCCAGCGGAGTATTGTCCGTTCCAAAGTCAAAATGTGCGACAATCTTGTGTCCTGCTATTTCAGGGAAATTCTTCGACATATCGAATTTTCTCCAGAATCCGAGGTATTTAGGTTTTTCTCTATCTACGTATCCGTAATCTTTTATAGGTTTTGACAGGGAAATAGCGAAATAGGTATAATTTTCCCTCGACCATCCGTTCGTAATACGGTATCCTGTGATGAGTGTTTCGTTTTCAATTCTCATACTTGCCCAAAGAACCTTTCCGTCATAGTTGTAGATACCATGTACAAGGTCGAGCAAAACCTGCTGTTTTTCATTAGCGGGAAATGTATATTTATGTACTCCTACTCTTTCTGTTGTGGTCAGTTGTGCTTTTACCTTATAATCGTCGAGAACCACTTCGTAATAGCCGGGGCGGGAAATTTCCGTATCGTGTGAAAACCGGGAACGATATCCCGAGTCGGGATTATCTGCAGTACCCGGATTGAATTTTAACGGACCGGTTATAGGCATTATCAATATATCTCCCAAATCGGAATGCCCTGTTCCGCTCAAATGCGTATGGCTAAAGCCAACAATGGTTTTATCGCCGTATTGATAACCGGCGCAGTATTTATAAGCGTCTTTCTGATAGACCCCGTTGACATTATGAGGGATAGTATCCGTATCGGGACTCAGTTGGACTATGCCGTGCGGTACGCATGCACCGGGGAAAGTATGCCCCATCTTCATAGTGCCTATCATCGGATTGACATACGAGATTTTATCCTGCGCAGATAGTATTCCGCCCATGAGTAAAAAATAAAGAGTGATTGTGCTTAATTTCATTTGGATATCTTATAGTTTATTATTTTTTCAAAAACTCCTGATATTCGTCCCACATGGCTTCAATACTTGCCTCGGGACCAAAAACCTGTTTAATGGCCCCGTCAAAACTCCACACATCGAGTTCCGTTGCCGTACGATGGAATTTTCGGATAGCATCGGGGTCTTTGGTGGTGAGCCATTGTATAAAGAATCCGGTAGTGCGGTAACCGTCCATCCAGTTTCCCCCCGGTTTGCGTGTACTCATATCGAATAATCCTGCTTCTGCCCTTACTGCATCGGCAATCCCTTCTATACAAGCCCAAAAAGTTTTGTTGTTACCGTAATTTCCTATTCCTTTCGGTTCGTACTGATATCCATGAGTCAGTTCGTGATAAAGTACACCACGCGTTTCAAAATCCAGTTTGTAAAGTGATTCTTTCGCAGACTTTTCGATATGTTGCGTACTGTATACAATATTGATACGGGGCGAATTACCTCCTTTTGCCGATACGCCTTCATAATCTTTTAATGTATAATCAATCTGCTGAACATCGACAATAGAATCTTTGTCTGAAAAGTAAAGTATTTCCACTACTTTTTGAGTATGGTATTTAACATATTCGTCGGGATTCTGAACTAGCTCATGGTATATCTTACTGCCTTCGGTATTAGGGTCTAACGATTCGAAATTCACTTTCGGATATTTAAAATTTTCCCATCCCGCCTTAAGATTCTTATCGGACAACACAACGTCTGCAATCTTGAGTGTATCGCTATTTGACGTTACCGCCTTCAGTAAATATTGCTTAAAGGTTGCCGGATTCTGCACTACACATAGTATTTCCTGATAGCGCGAACAGAAAGCCTATGCTTTTCTTTCATCTACAACTGTCCATTCTTTTCCGTCATTCGAGCCTTTGAGCGTCCAGTCAGAAGGGTCATAAACAGGAGATTCACCTGTAGAGAAAATCTTGTAGCTTAAGACAGGACCATCATAACCGACATCAAATAACAATTGGTTTGTTCCTGTATTACCGCTGTAAATCGTTGTCGGATTATTGTCCAGAAGTTCCGGGATATTGGTTGGTATACTCTCTTTCTGACATGCCAGAAAAGGTATGAATAGAATGGATAAAAGATAAGGTTTCATTTGTATGGTATTTTTAAAACATTCTCACATATCGACAGGATATTCTGTCTTTCATGGTCTCGGTATCTCTTCTTATATGTTCTTCGGAAATATTAACGAACAATATTAATTAATATAAAAAAACGGAAGGTGCTCCCCTCCGTCAAAAGAAGTATCCTGAACTACCATTGTATTATCAGGATACTTTTTTGGTTGTTCAGGATACTTAGCGATATTATCAATGTATCTATTTATTGGAACGGTATTCCTTAGGAGTCATGTTGTACTTTTTGAGGAATTCCCTATAGAAGTATGATTTGTTTGTAATGCCTACTTTATATATAATTTCCTGGATTGTCAGGCTGGTAGTAACTAATAATTTTGAGGCATATGTAAATCTGTAATCCTTTATAAAGTCGTTCGGAGAAAGTGCCGATATTTTTTTGAACCTCCGGTAAAGATTCCGGGTATTCATATTCAATTTCTCCGCAATGAATTCGGGGCGCAGGTTTTCCTGTTCCAGATTTTCTGAGATTATAGCAACGACCGAATCCATAAATGCCTTGTCTTCCTGATGTATCAATTGTCCTTCGGAATAATTATATGCACTTTCTGGCGAATAATAATAATCCTTTAATTCGTCCTTTACTGTCAGGAGCCTGTTCATCACAGACCGCAGGACTGTTGTAGAAAATGGTTTTGTCAAATAAGCATCCGCACCTATATCGAGCCCTTCCGACTGGTCCTTCTCCGTGATTTTTGCAGATATGACTATAATCGGTATATGCTTCGAGAACTTATCTTCCTTCAACAATCTAATAAACTCCAATCCGTCTACATTCGGCATCATAATATCCGTTATGATGAGAGCGGGTGTCTGGGATGAAATGATTTTTAAGGCTTCTTCTACTGTGTAGGCGCTTTTCACTATATATGTATCCGACAGAGCATTGGTTATAAGCCACACTATATCCTTATTGTCGTCTACCACCAGTACTGTCTTTTTGTTATCAGCATTAGTTTCCGGAATAAAATCAATTCCTTCTTCAATAGGAATATCCGCCTTATTCTCTTCTTTTTCTGTCCTGGCAACCGGAAGATAAGGCAAGGTTACAATGAATTCGGCATACTTATCGACTTCGCTTCTTACGGTTATCTTGCCTTTCAGGGATTGGATTATATCGTGGGAAATGGATAATCCCAAGCCATTGCGCGACGTCATCGATGAGTATGAATTAGACGTTTCTATATTCTCCAAAACACCGTAGCGGTCGAATATCTGAGGGATTTTTGATTCTTCAATCCCCTGTCCTGTGTTATAGACTCTAAGTTCGAGCCTTTCTTTAACAATTGTTGCCGAGATTTCCACTATCCCGCCCTGTGTCGTATATTTAAAGGCATTCGAAATCAGGTTAACCAAGACCCGGTTAAAACCAAGGACATTCGTATTCCAGTTCAATTCTTGCGGTACTGATACTTTCAATTGAATATTGTTCTGTTCGGCAATAGGGATAAACCATTTGACCTGCTTATCTACCAAGTCGAATATGGAAACTTCTTCTATATCACTGAAATTAATCTGTCCTTCCTCCATTTTCCGGAAGTCGAGTATTTCCTGAATAAGATTGTTCAGATTTGTTACATTGTCGCGTAATACATCTGTATATTTTTTCAGGTTCTCATCCGACTCCACTGATTTCTCAATATATTCACTAACACCCTTTATCACCGTAAGGGGTGTACAAAATTCGTGTGTGACATTTGTGAAGAAATTCAGTTTAGACTCCAATAATTTCTCTTTCTGTTCTTCTTTTATTCTCTGTGCTAATTGTTGATTTTTATTTATTATCCTCTTACGGATAAAATATATAATCAAACCGCACGTCAGAATGAATACAAAAATATATGCAAAATAAGCCCAGTTTGTCAGATACCACGGGGGCAATTTCCT
>DQAM01000250.1:0-4985 GCA_003523545.1 Dysgonomonas sp. | reverse complement strand
GCCGAATCGAATACGTCATTTTTATACTTCACTTTCAACAAGTAATCACCGGAAGGGAGGTTGGTAAAAGTCACACTGTTGGTTTTTTGTAGCTCCGTCCATCTGTCATTATAATTCTCGAGCATATAGGAATACTCATAATTTTCGCCATTTATATAATCTGTCGCTACAAAAGAAATTGTAAAAGAAGGGATGTTATCTTTTATTTCGAGATAATTATTTTTCTCATTCATGAAGTCATGAAGAGTATAACTTTCTCCCGCTATTTCCAAATCGAAAAAATATAAATCGGGCCTGTAAAGACTCCCTTCCGTAACTGTTTCTTTGGGTTCGACCCATACCAAACCGTTTATTCCTCCGAAAAAAAGACGTCCGGTGAGAGGACATTTCCAATAGGCATCATCCGAAAACTCCGTCACCTTCAAATCAGGATACGAATAATTGTGAAAAAAATCATTAAGAGGATTATACTTTATCAAACCTTTATTGGTACTCAGCCAGATACATCCGTCAGAATCTTCCAGTATCCCGTGAATCATATCATTATTCATTCCGTTTCTCCGGTCAAATTGTTTAATGATATTACCTCCGTTTTTCAGAGATTGTATCCGTGTCATTCCCGAACTGGCACCGATATAAAAATTAGAATCCTGACTCTGGTAAACACATAAGATATCCCCGATTGCACTGTTTTCAGCATTTTTCATTTGCAGAAACTCATATTGCTTATCCCTTATATTATATTTTGCGACGCCGTAACCTCCCCGGCTACCGATGTATAATGTAGACTCCCCGTCATAAAACATAGAGTGGAATTCCACACAGGTCTTATCGTTTTTCTTTAAAACATATTCATTTACGGATTCAACAACAAGCCGTGAATTTTCATCTTTTATTTTAACCTCCAGCAATCCCTGTCCGGCAGTTGCCATCCACAGGGTCGAATCGTCGATTTCACATATAGAATGAACCTTGCCAATCATATCAGCCGATTTGCCGGATAGAATCTTTACCACATCATCTTTGTAGGAATAATATGAAAAGCCGGGTCCTTCGGTTCCGAGCCATAATACATCCCGGTATTTACTTCTTAAAAAGCAGAATACAAGATTGCTGGTCAATCCGTTAGCTGTAGTATAATTTACCGTTTGAGATTGGGATATTGTACCATGATTATAATTATCATAATTCTTTACACGCATTATTCCATCGCCTTTTGTCCCTATCCAGAGATTGTGATTCTCATCGGTATAGATAGAACGTACCGGCTTCTGGGTACTGGATGAAAAATTATCGAAGGTTATATTTCCAAACAAATCATGTCCCTGATAATACATCTGCACACCCCGTCCGTCAGTTCCTATCCATAGAATATCCTGATTTTTATCTTTGAGCAGGCAAAAAACGCGGATTCCCAGATAAACGGTTACTGGTTTGTAATTATCTTTAGTATCCAGTTTTATAAGTCCGTTATCATTGAATGCAATAAAAAGGTCAGACTTGAAAGATACAATCCTGGATATTCCCCCATATCTCTCTATAAGTGCGGATAAATCGGAAATAAGAATACTTTCTTTATTCGATAAATCATACCGGAAAAGTTTTTTATCGATACTCACGTAGTAAACATTCCCATTCTCATAAAAAGCATTGATTATATTTTTTTCGTGCAGAATAGTCTCCGTTACCTGCAATTTGACCTCACCATTTTCTGTCCCATTTACGGTCTGTATATTTCTTAGTTTGCCATCTATCGTAATCATGTGAAGGCTACCTGCCTCATCATAAAACAATGATTTTACATTTTCCATATCAGCACCCGGAAGATGAATATCTGTAAATGCTTTCTTATCTTTAATGTAATAGGATATATAATTCTTCTTACTTATAACCCAGGTTTCACCCTCATCATTAGAAGCTATTAATTTCGCTTCGGGTAATTCCGGATACGATTCGGTTATTTTTCTTTCTCTCAATGAAAATTTATTGAGACCCAGAAAAGTCGATATCCAAAGATGGTCATCATCCGATTGGATTATATTATGAATAATATTACTACATAAGGAAAATTCGTTATCTAGTTCTGCCCTGTATACAAAAGTATTTTTACCATTATAAAGATTTAATCCGTCATATGTACCGAACCACATGTATCCGTCTTTATCCTGATACATACAAAGTACGGCGTTATTTGATAAATCCAATTTATCCGTCCTATGTAGGGTATATGAAGCGCACAAAGGTAAAATGCCTGTAGTTAAAAGGCATAAAAGCAAAAAATATTTGAAAAAGAATCGAATATTTTCTTTAAAATCGAATAATAGGTTATTCATGAAATAGATTAGGCAACTATAATATGGTGATAATTTGCTAAAGTTAATAATCCATCTCACAATTTGCAATGGCAGTCGAAATTTATTTTTAAGTGTCTGTAAAATAAAGTTTCATTTTTTATAGATATAGATGTTCAGCATTTGGGTCATGCAACTCTGTCTAAAAACCTTCTTTTATACATTTTCTTTTACGAATTTTTTAATGATTATTAGATGTTTAAGAATAAAATTTTTATTATCTCCTAATCTGATACATTACTCTTTTTATTATCAATCACTTAAAACACCATATAAGGCTCCCCTTTCATCTCCAAAGAGGTATGAATTCCTTTAGATTTACCGGGTTGTCCTCCTCCGATATATATATTAACCTTGCCTTCGGCTTGTATAAGATTTCCTTTTTCATCCGTCAAAGCCAACTCTTCGGGTGATAAAGTGAAGCTGACGGTTCGGCTTTCCCCTCTTTTCAGGTATATCCGTTCAAAGCCTTTGAGCGCACAGTTTGGTATCCGCCGGTTGGTATCTTCAGGATGGATAAGATATAACTGGACAACTTCTTCTCCATCATATTTTCCTGTATTCTTTATTGTGGCCGATACTTTCATTGTTTCTCCTGTTCTTGTTGCCTCAGAGCTTTCTATTTTTTCATAGGCAAAGTCCGTATAGCTCAGCCCATACCCAAACGGATAGCGTACTTCTCCTTTGAAGTAGCGGTATGTCCTGTTTGCCATCGAATAATCTTCGAATGCAGGCAAATCGTTATCACTTATATATGTTGTCAGAGGCATTCTTCCAGCCGGATTATATTCTCCAAACAATACATCGGTTATCGCATCACCGGCAGCTTGCCCTCCGTACCAAGCTTGGAGGATAGCATCGGCATGCTCACTTTCCCATTCGAAGTTCATTACAGAACCTGACATATTCACTACTATAAGCGGACGACCGGTCTTTTTCAACTCCTTCATCAATTCTGTCTGGATAGCGGGTAATGCCGTCGTAGTCCGGTCGCCACTGACAAAGGCTCCATAACCGGCTGCGCCTGCATCTCCTGCTTCCCCTTCATAATCGGAGGTAATACCTCCTACAAAAACTATCACGTCCGCCTTCTTTGCTTGGGATGCTATCTGAGAAAAAGAAAATCCTTCGGTATCTTTATCCATTATGTTTACACCTTTAAGATACTCGATTTTTATCTCTTTACCATAACGCCTTTCCATGCTTTTTAATGGGGTAATAATCTCACTGGGTACTCCGTAATAATTGGCTAGTTGTGCTTGCCCATTATCCGCATTGGGTCCTATCAGGGCAATTCGTTTGATCTTTTTCGCATTCAATGGCAGAATATCCTTTTTGTTCTTTAGTAGAACCATTGATTTGCGTGCCATTTCATAAGCATGTTTTTTGTGTGCGTCACATTCGATAACTTCCCTTCCGATAGTACTATACGGTACACGGTCAGCAGGATCGAACATCCCTATTTTAAACAAGATGGTAAACAAACGCTTTAGCGATACATTTATATTGCGTTCGGTTATCAATCCGCGATTTACGCTTTGTTCCAATAAATGATACAAATCGCCGCATTCGAGATCAGTACCTGTAAGTACGGCAGCAGCCACGGCTTCTTCGTGATTACGGTGGGACTTGTGATGGGAGGCAAAGTCTGATATTCCCCAGCAATCGGAGGTTACATAACCGTCGAACTTCCATTGGTTACGTAAAATATCCGCCAGTAACTCGTTATTACCACAGCAAGGTAGGCCATCTACGCGGTTATAGGCACACATGATACCATGTACTTTTGCTTTGATCACCAGTTCACGAAAAGCTGGCAGATAGGTATCCCATAGGTCAAACGGGTTAACTCTTGCATCGAACGAATGGCGATTATATTCCGGACCGCTGTGCACGGCATAATGTTTGGCGCAGGCAACTGCTTTCAGGTAATAGGGATCGTTCCCTTCCAATCCCTTTACAAAAGCGGTTCCCATCTGCCCTGTCAGGTAGGGATCTTCCCCATAGGTTTCCTGTCCCCGCCCCCAGCGTGGATCACGGAAGATGTTTATATTGGGAGTCCAGTAGGTCAATCCACGATAGCGTTCTCCAGTATTCTTAGTTTTCATGTCTTCATTAAACAGTGCACGCCCTTCCGATGCAGTGTAATCAGCCATTTTATAAATGGCTTCTCTGTCAAAAGTCGCTGCCATTGCAATGGCTTGTGGGTAAACCGTAACTTTCTCTTTTGTGCGGGCAACACCATGCAGCGCTTCATTCCACCAGTCATAAGCCGGAATACCCAACCGGGGAATAGCCGGGGATTTGTGTTTCATCAACTGAACCTTTTCTGGCAAAGTCAACCGGGAAATGAGGTCGTTTATTCGTACCTCCATATCCAGATCGGGGTTGCGAAAGGGGTATTCCTGGGCTTGGATTTGCAGGACTGTTGCAAAAAATATATAAAGAAGAATATATCGTATTATTTTCATGATGATGGTAAATTAATAAATATTGTAGATATTATATTGATTAACAGATATAAATTTGCTTTGAATCGACTTCAGCTCGTTCGACTACACAATCCTATATTTTTTCATTAAGACTGTATTACTGAATTTTATTTCTCATTACCAACATATTCAAAGGAGCTAA
>DQAM01000252.1 GCA_003523545.1 Dysgonomonas sp. | reverse complement strand
ACTTATTTTAGGACGAGACAACTAATATAAAAAAAGGATAGCTGGACAGCTATCCTTTTTTTATTTCCTCACATAGTCTATATAATAAATAACCTTCTCTACTCCTTTACCCGAATGCATTTCATCCCGATAGTATTCAGTCTCATCTTGTATATATTGTATTAAGTTACCTTTTTTAAGCATATATTGTAATCCATAATTTCCAGCATACCGATAATAAAAAATAGTATCTTTTTTTGTAAAATAATCGCCTAGTGCACTATTCCCACTGGGATAGTCTACTGTTAAAGAACGATATAAAAATCCCTCTGTTACATCGAAATAATCAATCAGTTGTTGCTTCCCGTGAAGAAAACGTAAATAACCACCTTTCGGAAAAATATTAGAATTTTCCATTTTATCAAAAGATCTTTTTAATTTGTCCTCTAGTTCTTTATTGCCGGGCACTTCCACCTCATAATAATATCTCTCGAAATACCAGGTGCCTTCCAATTCCTTAGGCGGTATTTTTCCGTTTCCATTACCCCCGTTGCCCCCATTATCGATAGGATCGTCGCTCGAACAGGCCGACAGCACAAAACATGCTGACAGCACTACAAATAAATTTCTCATTTTCATTTGTGTTGTTATTTAAAAATTATGTCTAGGGTACAAATATAAGAAAAGTAAAAAAAGATTAATGTATTTGACTGACTTTCCCGCGAAATATTTTTTATACTACCCTTTCCCTGTTACATTTTTTACATTCTTGCGCTGCGGTCGACGATCTTGATTACGTTATAAAGCTCCATCACATCGTTGAGGTTTATGACAAAGTCCTCGAACAGCGGATTCAGCGAGTGGCAGATGATATTGCCTGTATCAACGCTGTGGTCTACAATCTGCTTGACGATAACCCCGTCGTAACGATGCACGATCACAAAAAACCAGTCGCGTATATGCAGCTTATTATACCACAGATCGCGTTTCACCTCGCGGCAAAGAATTTTATCCTTGTCGTAAATGGCATTGCGCGAGCCATCGTCCATACTGTCTCCATTGACTTCGAAAACACGGTACCTCCCGTGGTAATTCCTGTCGACAATCACCGGGATAGTAGGCAGGGATTCGATGTACTCCTCATCGCTATATCCGCTCGGATAACCTGCCTGTGCCGATACCGGCACCAGCGGCACACTTATGAAATCGGCTCCCCGCAGCGGCGCAGCCTCATTCTTGAGCATATTGCCCCTGCCCGTTTTGACCCAGCCCGTATCGATTTTCGAGTTGATTGCAGCAAGGCGTTCCATAAAATTAGCCGGCAAAGGCTTCTTTCCGTTAAGCACCTGCGAAAAAGAAGATTTATTCGCATAACCTAATAACTTTCCTACACCTTCCTGATTGTCTGCATACCCTTGTCCGATAAGCCATTTAATAACTGCCTTAACCCTTTCTAATTCCATATAGATAAACTTTTTACATTTTTTAACCATAAAAAGTTTACCATTCATTTGCTAAAATAGTAAACTTTGTTTATATTTGTGATATAATTTGATCACAGATACAAATCTAAAGAAAAAATAGGAACAAACCAACTATAAAACAATATGTAAATCTGATTAGCAAATTTATTAGTTAAACTTTATGGCAGCACTCAAAATCACATGTTTTCTTGACGAAACACAAATGACATCCCTCACCGACTTTATCTCCCGGCAGCTGTTCGGCTGCACCAAAGATGAAATCGAAGACATTGACACCTGCTTCGACACGATGAATATCCGCCTGTGCGTAGAATATTCTATCGGACTGGAAACAATAGAGTTGCGCCAGGCTGAGATACTCGACAGCGACTGGAACCTGATCGATGCCGACAGTGCCGTCCTCCGCTCGCGGCTGCGCAGAATGATAGAGAATTATAATTACACACAAAAGCAGTCAGCCGCATACTGCTGACTGCAGAACATTAAAAATTAAATGAACGCTGAGGTTCGACCGGCTTTATAAACAAAAGAATATGAAAAGGCAAACTTATAACCTCTTGAAAGAGGGGTTCCAACTGCTTGTTATTATACTGGCTGTTGTATTCATTACACTTACATTCAGCATTATAAGCAAAATGAAATCACTACAGGCACAAGAAGCTTTGCTGGACGAAATTCAGACCGGCCGGATGGAACAATATCATCGCTCACAACAGAAGGTAAACTTTATTTACTATTAATAACTTTAAAATAGCAAAACTATGAGACTAGGAAATCTCGCCGGCCAGAATCGTGGCAAGAAGTATTTGAAGATTTCCGGAAGCGAAAGCATTACTCCGGAAAACCAGGCTAAAGCAAACAATTTTGCAAAGTGGTTCAGCCGCAACTACGAACAGCTCAAGCGAGAGCTGGTCGCTAAAAAGACCGTGGACGAAGACCAGATGAACGACACCTACCTGCGTATTTATGAAAAGATCATTTACGGCGGGCTGGACATCTCCGACTACAAAGCTTATTTCCACCGGGCTTTCTTCACCAACTACATCCAGAATTCGATCAAGCGGAGCGAAATCGAACGCTATTTTGTTTCAGACGAAAAGGCGGTTGAAATCATCGACGAAGACGAGGAGGACGAAGAAGAAATAAACCAGCAGAAACAGCTTTTGTTCGATGAGATAACAGACTTTATCAAAGAGTGTTATCCCTCCGAAATTTACGAAGTGTTTTTCAACTATTTACGTATCGGAGACCGTAATTACGAATCGGTATGCATCGAAATGGGACTATCGCGCGATTATGTACTCAACATCATCAACAAGGTCCGGAACCGTGTCCGCCACAACAAAGAACTGATGCGGAAACGTAAATCGATGTAGCCAGGCTCTCCTTCAACACAAACTATACTTTACAAACTTTTCTCCGCTTTTCGCAGGATCCCTTAACGCAGAACAAGGGGTTCAGGAGAAAACTACGCTCTTTGAAATCGTTACCATACCCGATTCGGACAGCAAAAGGGCTGTCCTGTCAGCACACGCCGTCCCTTTTCAAGAAAGGGACGGCAAGTTATCAACCCTTAAAATATTCTTTATCTATACTTGCTTGTGCATACAGCAAGGTTATAAATCCTGATTCATTAATTAAAAAAATTATTTACCACATGGTTGAGTCTCTTTAAATGTTTTCCCCAAACAGGTAACGGAAGAAACTGCAACATTCCGCCACCCATGGAAAGCAAGCATTTTTGAGAAAAATCAGCCAGCAAGATAAACAAAGTTTACTTGTTTAATTTAACAGGAGCGGTAATATGACCGCTTCTGTTTTTCAATAATATTTAATACAAAACCCACATGAAAAGAAAATACCGCCAGCAAACTGATGCAGAACACCGCGAGAGGGCGCTTAAAGTACTTGAGAAGGCAAAAAAACAAGAAGCAGGCAAACGCCTGATTCCTCTCCGCATAGGAGATAATGACAACACAGTTTTGCTTGTCTCATCCAGATTGAACATGCGGCAAAGGGAAAAATTGCGCCAGCAAAAATTAAGCCTGCTGAACAAGAACAGAATTCATCTGGAAGAAGAGATAAAGAAGCATAATAAACAATAAAGAATGAGGAAGAAAAAAGTTATAACCTATAAATCATAATTTATAACTGATGCCCGCTAGCCCATCATTCCCTGCTTAACTACTGACTAATAACTATTATGACCCCATACTTCCCCCACGAAAGCAATGCCCGCAACGACGAAAAGATCATCGCCCTGAGGATGAAGCACGGCTGGCAGGGATACGGCATTTACTGGGCAATCATCGAGAAACTGCGCGATGCCCCGGGACACCGCCTTTCGACCGAATACCGGATCATTGCTTATGACCTCCAGACCGATATCAGGCTGATAGAAAGCAT
>DQAM01000251.1:6691-7809 GCA_003523545.1 Dysgonomonas sp. | reverse complement strand
GTAACTCTCCTCCTTGTTAGGGGATAAAGAGTAAATTGCATTTTATATTTGTCTTTTAGAAATTATCGCATTATTTTTCCTATTGCTTCTAATAAGCTGTTTTCACTGTCGGAAGCATCTTGACCTATCTGCCATATCATTACACCTCCTATTTTATTTTCCTTAGCCCATCTGCATTTCTTTTCAATTGTTGCTTTGCCGTTATAATACAAATGGTCTATCTGGTCAAGATTGGGTACATCTTTGTCAGGATACTTTTCAAGTATTTGCTGATACCAGTATGCCTCTCCCGGGGTATCTCCTTCATTCCATGAATAACCATAAAAAGGTAAGCCCAGAGTAAGCTTTTCGGCTGGTGCTTGCAATGAGGTCTTCCAAAAATCAATTGAATTAATGCTTCCTTCATACGGAGAATGCTGCCCTTCATCATTCCATGGTCCATGTTCATCATAGGCCATGATATTTATTATATCAAAGTATTTATGCCATTCCGTAGTGTATCCTCTGTCAAAGGTATTTACGGCACATGTTTGCAGCATATCTTTATCTTTTTTCTCATAAAGTTCTTTGATAAAAGCAAAGAGATTTTCGGGGGTATTTTCCCCTGTCCAGTCTTCGTAATCAATATCGTAACCATCTAAGTTGTTATCTTTGACAAAAGCAAGGAGATTATCCGCAAGTTTACTCCTGTGGTTAGCTATGGCTTTTGAGAATCTTCCAGCAACCTCATCCCTTATGGAGATAACAACCTTCACATTATTTTTATGGGCCTCATTAATTAATTCCGGAAGGATATTTTTAACCTGATAATCAGAGATGGTTCCATCTTCATTGGGATAGATAAAAGCCAGATTAAGGTGGGTAATATTATGCCAGCGGATGGTGTTGGGCCTATAATAACTTGCCACAATATAAGCAACTACATAATTTCCCGTTTTTTCTTCAAGTACTTTGGAATTTTCTTTCGGATTATCAACTTTATTTTTACTGGAATTACTTAAACTACAACAGGTAATAACCACACACACTGTTATAAGTGATGCAAACAGATAAATTGTTTTCATATATTAATATTTTAATTGTTTAAAGGCAATCAATTGATACGTATCACCTTATTT
>DQAM01000251.1:5714-6588 GCA_003523545.1 Dysgonomonas sp. | reverse complement strand
AACATTACCGCCGCCTATTCAGCCGGTTTAACCAACCGGGGAATGGAATCTTTTCCCAGGAATATGGAGAACAATGTGTATGGCTTCATCTGTTTAACTGTGTTGTATAAAATCAATATCGCCATTTTCTCTATGGTATTGAGGTTATGCAAAGATAATATTTATTGTTAAAGCTGGTGTCGTTATAAAAAAATAAGGTATCCTTCTGGGACACCTTATTTTTTTATTATTGTAGACGTTAATTCTTAGTCAACCGGAACGAAATATTTTTCGCCCAATTCCAATACATTACCGATTTTCTCGATTTCAAGGAAAGATGTCCCGCCTTTACCGTCGGTGAAAGTACCGCTCAGGTAGGTTACATAATCGCCTTTCTCTACTACCTGCGTATCGCTAAGATATTTGATGGCTTTCATGAAATATTCTTTGTGGCGGTTCGTTGTGTAACCGGTATCCTCTTGGTAGTGCGCTTCCACGCCATAGCATAAGGATAACCAGCGGGCAACCTCTACGCTGTTACAGAAAGAGTACACAGGGCATTTACTGCGGAATGCAGCCAATGTGCGTGCTGTACGTCCTGTCATACTGTCTGTTACGATAGCTTTTACATTCAGCTGGCTGGCCGATTTAACAGCTTGTTTTGCCAGGAACGATGTGCGTCCGTATTCCATATCTTTGAATGGTACAGGAATTGCTTTTTCCTGCAATTTAGATATTTCAGCGGCACGGGCTACCTGAGCCATCGTGCGTACAGCTTCAAGCGGATATTTACCGTAAGCGGTCTCACCACTCAGCATCACAGCATCCGTACCATAATATACAGCGTTAGCGATGTCGGCGATCTCCGCACGTGTAGGACGTGGGTTTTCGATCA
>DQAM01000251.1:0-5587 GCA_003523545.1 Dysgonomonas sp. | reverse complement strand
GTGGGTTTTCGATCATCGTGTGAAGCATCTGTGTGGCAACAATAACAGGTTTTTTGTATTCGATAGCCTTACGGATAAGCAGACGCTGGATTCCCGGTATGTTTTCCTGAGGAACTTCGATACCTAAGTCACCACGGGCAACCATTACCCCGTAAGCTGTTTCATATATCTCGTCGATGTTATCCACACCTTCCTGGTTCTCGATTTTAGCGATGATTTTGATATTGCTGTTGTGTTCGTCAAGAATTCTTTGAACAGCCAGAACATCTTCTCTGCTTCTTACGAAAGAGTGGGCAATGAAGTCCGCACCATGCTTGATAGCAATCTCGATGCTTCTTTTATCTTTTTCTGTGATAGATGGCAGATTAACGCTTACACCCGGGATGTTTACACTTTTACGGCTTCCGATAGTACCGTTATTTTGTACTTCGCAAAGAAGATAGCTGTCTGTTTTATCTATTACTTTAAGCGCAGTTTCACCATCGTCGATAAGCAATGTATTGCCGACAGGCACATCTTTCACAATGCTTGGGTATGTAACCGAAACCTGATCTTTGTTAGATTTTACATCAGGGTCACCGATAACTTTTATTTTGTCTCCCGAATTTACAACAATCTTTTCACCTGTTTCGGTAGCGGTTGTACGGATTTCAGGGCCTTTTGTATCCATCATAATACCGATTGTATTAGATACGGCTCTGGTGTTTGTGATAACCTTTACGAAACCTTCTTCTGTCATGTGTGCCGAATTCATTCTCACTGCATTGATACCTGCATCATACAACGATTTGATGAAATCAACGTCGCAACGTAAATCTGAAATTGTAGCTACAATTTTCGTTTTCTTAAACATAAAACCTAATATTAATTTTGATATTTATATATGATTATTTTTTTTGATAAAATATTCGATTGCTAATCTGTAAGAGTCGAGTCCTAATCCTATAACCGAGCCGGTACAGGCCGCGGCTATCATTGATTTGTGCCTGAATGTTTCGCGCGAATGTATATTCGATATATGTACTTCTATGACCGGAGTCGTAACCGATTTTATAGCATCGTGCAGGGCTATGGAAGTATGCGTATAGGCACCGGCGTTTAATATGATGCCGTCGTACTCAAATCCGCTTTCTTGTATCTTATCGATCAGAAGCCCTTCGTGATTGGATTGGAAATAGGATAATTTACAGCTGGGATACATGCTTTGAAGTTCGCCGAAATACTCGTCAAAACCGGTCGTCCCGTATACAGTAGGTTCGCGTTTGCCCAGTAAATTCAGATTGGGTCCGTTGATTATAAGTATTTGCATGAATTACAGTGTTTTATAACTATTCCAAACTCTTGTAAAAAAGTCCGACAAAGATAGTTATTTTTTGGCTTAAAAAGCTGTCATTTTCAACTACTTTTTTGTAAAATATGCAATTAAATAATAAAAAAATCCTTTTGCAAAACCGACATTGCAAAAGGATTTAATATTGATATTTATATCTGTCTATTTTAAGGTATTTATTCCTGTATTTTAATAAATAAATTTAGGAAGATACGACCTTTTATCTACTCCTTCGATATAATTCAGGAATGCCGTATTTACCATGCGGTTGCCGCCCGGGGTAGGGTAGTTGCCCGAAAAATACCAGTCTCCTTTATTGTTGGGGCAAGCCTCGTGCAGGTTCTCGATGCTTTGGAATACGATTTCCACTTCTGCCTGAGTTCCGGGAGGAGTCAGCATCTCTGCCATTTTAGCTGAAATCTGTTCATCTGTGAAAGGAGCATATATTTCTTTCACATAATTGATGATTTCTTCTTTGGGTTTGTTCCGCTGTTCTGCCGATTTACGGTAGACTTCATCTATAATATGCTGCATCTGGTGATCGCGGAGCAATTCGATAGTAGCCCTGAAAGCCGCAAACTCACTCAGGCGTGACATATCTATCCCGTAACAGTCGGGATAACGTATCTGCGGTGAAGATGACACGATGACTATTTTTTTAGGATGCAGGCGGTCGAGCATCTTAATGATGCTTTGCTTAAGCGTGGTTCCCCTGACAATGCTGTCGTCTATTATTACCAGATTGTCTTCATGCGGGCGTATCGAATCGTAAGTTACGTCGTATACGTGTGCAGCAAGATCGTCGCGCCCTTCGTCTTCTGCAATGAAAGTCCTCAGCTTGATGTCTTTGATAGCCACCTTTTCAGTACGCACTTTCATGGCAAGAATACGGGAGAGTTCATCGTCCGTAATATTATCGCCTTTTTCCCGTATTTTCCTGAAACGGACTTGCTGCATGTAATTTTCCAGGCTCTGCGTCATGCCGTAAAAAGCAACTTCTGCAGTGTTTGGTATAAATGAAAAGACTGTATTTCTGAGGTCGGAATCTATGGATTTCAGAATTCTGGGTAAAAGTAATTTTCCCAGTTCTTTTCTTTCTTTATAAATATCTGCATCGGAGCCCCTCGAAAAGTATATCCTTTCGAATGAGCAGGGTGCAAAAGATTTCTTTTTCTCTATGATTTGGGGGAAGGATACCCTTCCGTCTTTTTTCACGATGATTGCTTGTCCGGCCTCCAGTTCTTTGATGTCTTCCACATCCAGGTTCATTGCTGTTTGTATAACAGGACGCTCGGAAGCTACGACTACAATCTCATCGTTAGCATAATAGAATGCCGGGCGGATACCCCATGGATCGCGGAAAACAAACGAATCGCCGCAACCGATAAGCCCTCCGACTACAAACCCTCCGTCCCATTTTTTACTGGCGCTGCTAAGCATGAAAGGGATGTCCAGATTGTCTTCGATCAATTTGTTCAATTCCTGTCCTTTTACGCCTGTATCTTTTCCGAATTTGTCGAACTGGTACTGCACCTCCCTGTCGAGATAATGCCCCAGCGATTCGAGCAGTACAAAAGTATCTGCAAAATCGCGCGGATGCTGTCCCTGTTCGAGAAGTTCATTAAACAATTCGTCTACATTGGTCATATTGAAATTACCTGCCAAAGCCAGGTTGCGCGAAGTCCAGTTGTTGCGCCTGAGGAAAGGATGGACGTAAGATATGCCGGTTTTGCCGGTGGTACTGTATCTCAGGTGTCCGAGAAACAATTCTCCTGCAAAAGGAAGGTTGTTCTTTGCATATACCGGATCATTCAGCTTTTCGGAGGGGACTTTCGCAAAGTTTTCGTTTACGCTGCCGAATATCTCGGAAATAGCGCTCGAGCCTGTCGCTCTTTCCCTGAATACAAATTCACTACCCTGAGCCGGGTTTATTTTTACTACGGCCAATCCGGCTCCTTCCTGTCCCCGGTTGTGCTGTTTTTCCATGAGCAAATACAGCTTGTTGAGGCCATACCTCCACGTGCCGTATTTTTCCTGATAATATTCGAGGGGTTTTAACAGACGGATCATAGCGATCCCGCATTCGTGCTTTAAAGCTTCAGTCATTATAGTTTCCTTAAGAATTTAGGACGACTTATTGTTATTAAACTGCAAAGATAATGCGATTTTTGCTGGAAAAAAAGAAGTTACCTTTTTTAAATAATTTACTCGTTTTTTTGATAAAAACGGACCCAGTCAATTGCCATTTCCACAGGTAGTTCATCCGGATTTACACCGCCTACCCACGAGCCGCCCAGCTGCATATCGATCAGCAGGTAAAAAGGAGCGTCGAAAGGGAATTGTCCTTCCTTATCGGTTTCGATACGGGGATAAGTGAACGTATGGCTGTCGTTGACAAAGAACACCAGGCTGTCCTTATACATTTCAAGGGCATATACATTGTAATCATTCCTGTTGAGTTTGTTCGTACTCCCGCTAACCGGGTCTT
Source organism: Dysgonomonas sp. (assembly GCA_003523545.1). Lineage (GTDB taxonomy): Bacteria > Bacteroidota > Bacteroidia > Bacteroidales > Dysgonomonadaceae > Dysgonomonas_A. Next base: position 1,769 of record DQAM01000251.1, on the reverse strand, counting down.
TGATCCCGAGAACATAGGAATAATGTGTGTGAATGGTCTGGTAAACGATAGAATCATAATTAAGGTGTTCCATGATATCTATTTCCCCGCCGTCGGGCCAGGTTTTATCCTGGGCAAGCATCCATATAGCGGGCCATGCTCCAATGGATTCACCTAATTTGGCTTTTATCTCGATACGTCCGTTATTAAAAGTTTTTTTGTCCTTTGTCCATACTCCTCCTGTGAGGTAAGGAACGCTGTCGGTCGAAAGATCGGGGTTTATTATGCCTTTGAGTATCAGGTTGCCGTTTTTCATCTCGTAACAGGCATCATTGTCGGACATTAAATTGTTCCAGTCCGATCTTCCGCGGGGAATCTTACTCCAATAAGTAGTATCAAAACCTGATGTTTGGTCGAAGTTGTCTTCCCATACCAGTTTCCACTCCGTTTTTTCAGTTGGCGATGTGCAGTTGGCTAATAAAATAACAATAAGCGAAAGTACAGTTATAAACGATAGTTTTTTCATAAGTAATAATATTTAAAAGTGAATAATGTCATGATTAAGTTATAAATAATAATTATTGTTGTATTTTTTGTCATGCTGAGGATAGGAAGCATCTGTTCTTCCTTCGTGATACTCAGTATGACATGCAACAATAAATATTTAGATTACTTAATGTCTTTGTCCTGAAACATAAAATCGTGTTTCAGGCTTTTTGATTAACAAAGTTATCAAGTTCCTATAAATAGTTAAATAATTAATCCATTTATCAATAATTGTATATCTTTGTAAAGTCCGGATAACAGACTTTCATTATTCCGTTTATGGAAAATAAACAACCATTATTGACAAGATCAGATTTTCGGTACAAATAACATCAAAAGTAATAAAATAAATAATTGTATAAAAAAATGAAAACCCAGATTGAAGAGCGTTGGGGCACACACCCCTCCGATGTAAAGGGATACGACACTGCCCGCCTGCGTCAGGAATTTCTTGTGGAAAAGCTTTTTGAAGCAGATTCCGTATTGATGACTTATACCCACAACGACCGTCTCATTATTGGTGGTGCGTTACCAGTGAATGAAGATTTGAGACTGGAGACTGTAGACCTCATAAAGTCCGAATATTTCTGTGAGAGAAGAGAAGTCGGTATAATATGTATAGAAGGCGAAGGCGTAGTGGCTGTCGATGGCAAGGACTATAAAATGGCTTTCAAAGATGCGGTATATGTAGGCCGCGGATCAAAAGAAGTAATATTCAAATCGAATAATGCCGGTAATCCTGCAAAATATTATTTTGCTTCATCTCCTGCACATAAAGAATACCCGACTGCCCAGATTACTTCTGAAATGCGCCGTACACGGGATTTGGGAGAGAAAAAGACTTCTAATGAACGCTTGTTGAACCAGCTTATCCTTAGTGAAATTGTACCTTGCTGCCAGCTTCAAATGGGTATGACGGAACTGAAGGAAGGAAGCGTATGGAACACTATGCCTCCTCATACGCATTCGCGCCGTATGGAAGCTTATTTTTATTTCAAAGTACCCGAAAAGCAGGCCGTATGCCATTTTATGGGCGAACCTCAGGAGACGCGCCATATTTTCATGGCTAACGAGCAGGCCGTCATATCACCTTCTTGGTCGATCCACTGTGCAGCAGGAACCAGCAATTATACATTTATCTGGGCTATGTGTGGTGAAAATCTGGATTATGACGATATGGATACTTTCACTGCTGATAAATTGAGATAACGAAAAAAACTATAACCTATAAATTTACCATAAAT
>DQAM01000254.1 GCA_003523545.1 Dysgonomonas sp. | reverse complement strand
CTGCTTCCAGATTGATAGAATCTTTGTACCACCTTTTGGTAGCTTTGAGGGCGACACTCATTCCTATCACAAATATGATCAGGATATAGTCTCCCAATATCCGTAACTCGTAGGGAGGGCGGGGCGTACCTTCCTGTTTTCTAATTTCGGACGTTGGAGGCGGGCCTATCAACAATTCGAATATAAAATTCTGTAAGAGGATAATTCCTCCTATTATCACCACATTTATAATTATATAGGGAACAAACTGTTTTTTGAAAAGCAGCTTATCAATCAGAAACAGGTAATTGATATAGAATAATACTATTAATATACCTGTCCTGATTAAGTATCCGGTATAATACTTAGAATCTGCTATTCCGTATCTCGACATAACCAGCAAAGGGAAAATAAATATAGCTGCGCAAAATACAATATGTATTACTGGCGGTATTGTTTTTTTTATATCTATCTTATTCATATCGTAAAGCTTCTATAGGATCGAGATCGGCTGCTTTCTTAGCAGGATACCATCCGAAAAATATTCCTGTGGCAGAACATACCACAAAAGACAAAAGTATGGTATAAAGTTGAATATCGATAGGCCATAGTAAGATATTTTTTACAATATAAGCGCTGCCTATTCCTAGTACAACCCCTATTATTCCTCCTGCCACACTCAGCAAGATAGCTTCTATCAGGAACTGCATCAGTATATCCACACCCTTTGCACCTATCGACATGCGTAATCCTATTTCGCGGGTACGTTCCGTTACCGATACATACATGATGTTCATAATTCCTATACCGCCTACCAGTAAAGATATTCCGGCAATACATGCCAAAAGGATAGTCATCATATCGGTCGTCGAACTCATCATCGAAATCAGTTCTTTTTGTGAACGGACATTGAAATCGTCCTCTTCACCGATGCCGATTTTGTGGCGCTGGCGTAATATTTCTTCTATGCTTGCGATGGCACTTTCTGTAGCATCTTCACTTATTGCCGAAACTGCTATCGATTGTATGTATGTAATAGCAAGTATACGCTTCTGCACGGTGGTGTAAGGAGCGAGGATAAGGTCGTCCTGATCCATTCCCATCGTATTATCTCCTTTCGAAGCCAGAACACCGATAATTTTCATCGGTATCTTGTTGAAACGTATAGTCCGGCCTATCGGGTCTTCTCCGTTTGTAAACAGGTTTTCGACTACAGTCTGTCCTATTACACACATCTTTGCGGAGGTTTTTACATCCTCATCGCTAAACATTTCACCTTCGCTGATGGTATATTTACGAATATCCAGATAAGAAGGATTCACCCCGTAAACGGTTGTCGGCGCATTATTCGCACCGAAAATAACCTGTCCCGACGAAGATACCTCAGGTGTAGCATCTGTGATATACTCTGCTTGTTCAACAATAGCTTCGTAATCTTCCAGTTTGAGGGTCTGCATACTGCTTGCGCTTTGGCGCACCCCGCCGAACTGACCTGTGCCCGGACGCACGTTTATCATATTAGAACCCATAGTGGATATCTGATCCTGAATGCTTTTCTTAGAGCCTTGCCCGATGGCCAGCATGGCAATAACGGCTGCTACACCGATAATGATTCCCAGCATGGTAAGGAATCCCCTGAACTTGTTGCCGTTGAGGGCCCGTAAAGCTATTTTGAATAAATTGACAATATTCATTATTCCTCTTCTTTTGGTAATGTTTGTAATACTTCCTGCGCCGATTTTATGTCGCTGTTTTGCGTATCCGATTTAATTCTTCCGTCGCGTATAACGATCGTACGGCTGCTGAAGTGTGCCAGCTCGGGATTGTGCGTTACGAAAATGATAGTACGGTGTTCTTCCTGATGAAGTTTCTGCATCAGCGTAAGTATCTCGAAAGAAGTACGCGTATCGAGGTTTCCCGTTGCTTCGTCGGCGAGGATGATCACCGGCTCGTTTACTAAAGCGCGGGCTATGGCTACACGCTGCATCTGCCCGCCCGACATCTGGTTGGATTTGTGGTTGAGCCTGTCGCCCAAACCTACCTGGGTGAGGGCCTTTATAGCTCTTTCGTTCCTGTCTTTTGCCGAAACATTCGGGTTATACATTAAAGGCAGTTCGACGTTTTCTACAGCAGTTGTTTTTGCCAGCAGATTGTAAGACTGGAATATAAACCCGATCTTGCGGTTGCGGAGGGTAGCTCTTTCGTTCTTACCCATCTTACGAACCGAGATGCCATCGAGGTAATATTCTCCGGAAGTAGGGGTATCCAGACAGCCCAGCATATTGAGGAGAGTAGATTTTCCTGAGCCGCTGGTACCCATGATTGTCACAAATTCGCCTTCATAGATAGTGAAGCTTACACCACGCAGAGCGTGTACGGTTTCTTCTCCTACCACATAATCCCGTTTAATATCTTCGACTTTTATTATTTCTTTTTTTTGTTCCATTTGATATAAATTAAAGCGCCTTACAATCCTTTCAAAAGAGAGGACGGCCCCCAAATCCCTTACGGGGGAGTTATGTTCCTACCCGTTGGGAGGTTATGAGGGGCTGTCTGGATTATCTTTTACCCGGAGGTTTAGGCATGAAAGGACTCGATTCACCGTTAGATTCAGTAGCAGTAGCAGCAGTTGAAGATTGTGAGACACCTGTAACTATTTCTGCCCCTTCATCCAGCCCGTTCAAAACCTGAATATTGATTCCGTCGCTTGTTCCGATAATGATATTCTGCCGGCTCACTGTATTGCCTGTTTTTACCCATACCGAATTTTTACCCGGCTTTTCAGTCAATTGTTCTACCACTAGATTTTCTATCTGGGAAGTAATTGCTTCATCCGGAACGAAACGCAAAGCCCGGGCAGGCATAATCAATACATCGTTTTCTTCGAGCGTATAAATATTTACATTTGCTGTCAGGCCCGGTTTTAGTTTCAGGTCGGGATTAGGTGCATCTATCACTACTTCGTAAGTTACGACATTCGATGTAGTTGCAGCTTCGAGTCTTACCTGTACAACTTTTCCCTGAAACTCGTCATTCGGGTAAGCGTCTACTGTAAACATCACCCTTTGTCCTTCTTGCACCTGGCCTATATCTGCTTCATCCACATTGGCTATTACGCGCATCTTGGTGAGGTCGTTGGCAATCGTGAAAAGGGTAGGCGTGCTGAATGATGCGGCAACTGTCTGTCCTTCTTCTACAGCACGGGATACGACCACCCCGTCTATGGTGGAATAAATAGTTGCATATCCGAGATTGGTCTGTGCTTTGAATACGGCAGCTTGCGACGAAGTTACCGCTAGTTTTGCTGTCTCATATTCTGTTTCTACCGCTTCCCAATCAGCTTTGCTTATTGCCTGTTTTTCCCATAAGCCCTTATTGCGGTTATAAGTACGCTGCTGTTGCTGAAGTTCCACCTTTCTCGATTGAAGGGTAGCTTGTGCCGTTTCGAGTTCGGAGGAGAGCATACGTTTGTCCAGTTCGGCAATTACCTGCCCCGCTTTTACTTCCGAATTATAATCCACATATATCTTGGATATTACGCCGGATACCTGCGTACCTATTTCCACCAATACGATAGGTTCTACGGTTCCCGTTGCCGTTACGGTAGTTGTAAGGTCTCCTTTTTTTAGTTTTTCGGTTATGAGCACGTAATTAGTACCGTTTCCTTTCGGTAAAAAGATGAACACTAATATCGCCGCTGCAAGGACTCCTCCTATAATCAGATATTTCTTTTTCATATTCTTTTTTGATTATTTTTTCTATAATGTTATTTCTTGTCCCTGATAAAAGTTGAGCAATTTCAGGCTGAGCAATGCTGTATACTTAGCCTGCAAAAGCTCCTGCAAGGCATTGGCGTAATTATTCTGCTCCGTTGTAAGTTCTACAGTGTTGCGCATCCCCAGTTCATATTGTTCCCTGACTAATCTGTAACTTAATTCGGAAGAAGCCAGCTTATCTTTGGCTGCATTATAATTGCTTCGTCCTGATACCGCATCCTGATAAAGATTCTCGATAGTACTGAACAAATCTTTCTGTGCCTGTGTATAGCTCAATTCCGCTGTCTTTATCTGCAGGTTGGCTCGTTCTACATTCGATTTATTTTTACGGTTATCAAATATAGGTATGCTGACGGTTACACCGATATACTGGTTGAAATTCCGGTTCAACTGGGTGGATAAAGCAGGATAACTGCTGTTCCATGTGTTGCTTGTCCCGAGGCTTCCGTTCAGCGATATAGTCGGGAGATAGCCTCCTTTGGCAGTGGATTTTTCAATTTCGGCTATATCTATGCCCAGCTTATTACTCTTGATTTCGGGCATGATTTGCAAAGCGGTATGATAAACCTCATATTTAGAGGGTATAAGTGTTTCAATTTCATTATCATCGATATTCGGGAAATCGGGTTCGAATTCGTCCATAATATCCAGCTCAAGCAATTGTTTCAGTTGAAGTAAGTAATTATCATAAGAATTCTGAGCCAGAACCAGATTATACTTGTCCGAACTATATTGGGATTCTACCTGCGCATATTCGGCAAGGGTTATGCTGCCGGCATCCAGAAAATCTTTGGTCTGCTGCAATTGGGCAGCAGAGGTTTCAACTATATTTTCATTGTTTTTTATCGATTCGCGGGCATACAATAGCTGCATATAGGTTTGTGTAATATATATCTCTATGCTGTTCTGCTGCTCCTGCGCATAAAGATCTTTTGATTCTTTTTCAAGCTGTGCCTGCTTAACTTTATTTACATTCTGTTTTCCGTTAAATACTGTCCAATTGGCATTCAAGCTGTATTGACCGCCGAATAATCCTTTGTACTTATAATCGTTTGCTGCATCTTTAGCATGATTATAGCTTTGCGAAACGGATCCGCTGAAGGAAGGGAAAAGCTCTGCTTCTGCCTGTTTTATGTCTACACCGGAACTTTCGGCTGTTATTCGGGCTTTCTTTACCTGAATGTTTTCGCGCCTTGCATAATCAATACAATCTCTCAGCGTCCATTTTTGTTGTGCCGAGAGATTGCATGTTGAAGTAATGATAACCAAACCAATCAATAACCTTATATACCAAACTTTCATATTCAATTTACTTTTTGACTTTATTCATCAAAAGTAGATGTTCGGTTACTCTATAAAAAGTATAATCGACGGATTGGCTTATTCTATCGACGGAAAGGAAAAATCAGGACATATAACCTCTTTATCGATTTATA
>DQAM01000084.1 GCA_003523545.1 Dysgonomonas sp. | reverse complement strand
CCCGAATTCGGAGAGCAGGATATTGTGGTGACTAATATCCGTCATTATGAGGCTTTGCAAAATGCGCTTCATGCCATTCAACGGGTTTTGGACGGAATGAAAAACGGTATATCGACAGACTTTTTAGCGCAGGATATTCGTGAATGTATGCACTATCTGGGTGAAATTACAGGACAAATTTCCACAGATGAAATTTTAGGTAATATTTTTAGTAAGTTTTGTATCGGAAAGTAATTAGAAATCAAAATCAATCGAAAATAATTATCAATTATCACTAAACCACTATTTTATAGTGGTTTTTCTTTTTACTTATCTTATATTTCCTACTCAATAAATCGTGTTGTTTTGACTAATTTTCTGTCAGATTTGTACCGTTTCTGTCAGATACACTCAAAAGGCATAGTTTTTGTTCATAGATTATGCATGATTGGAACACCATGAAACACCGTGAAACATCATGAAGCAAAAATAAGGAGAAATAAACTAATTTCTTATGAGTAGTAAAATAGAAATAACTAAAATTTGTGAGTTCTGTGGAAATACTTTCACAGCACAGAAAACTACTACCCGCTACTGTTCTCATACTTGTAATTCTAAAGCTTATAAGCAAGGAAAAAAGGAATTTAAGATGGTAGGCATGAATTATGCCATCATGAAAGAAATTGAACGTATCAGTGATGATTACGAAAAAATAAAAGATAAGGAATTTCTATCTGTTTCGGAAACAGCATTCCTGTTAAGCGTTGGACGTACTACAGTTTACCGTTATCTACATGATGGAACGCTTAAAGCTGTTCAAACAAATGGTAAAACATTTATCCGCAGGTCGGATATTGATGAAATGTTCGATAATGCAGAAGAATATGAGTACAGGGCAAAACCGACCAAAGAAGCTAAACCTTTGACAGAATTTTATACAGTTGCAGAGATTAAAGAGAAATTCAAAATAAAAGAATCGTGGTTGTATAAGATTGCAAGAGAAAATAATATTCCCAAGACTTTGATTAAGGGTAAATCTTATTTCAGTAAATCCCATATTGATAAATATTTCGAGAAAAAAGGTTTTAAACAAGAGGAAGAGACAAAGGAATGGTACACAGTAAATGACATCTTGGAACAATACGGATTGACTCCTGGCGCTGTATATAGTTTTGTATCAGAAAAAGAGATAACAAAAAAGAAAGAAGGTAGAACCGTATTATACTTAAAACAAGAATTTGACATAGCGAAAGGCTATGAAAAACCACAGGAGGCAGAATATTACACAACGGAAGAGGCTATGCAGAAATATAATCTTACTCGTGATGCTTTGTATCACTATGTAAAGTATCATAATATCCCTAAAATAAAAGATGGTCGGTATATTAAAATATCGAAACCTGACTTAGATAAATTGTTTAATCCACAAATCTTACAATAGCTTATGGGAGCAACATTGACAAGAGTTCATCTCAGACAGCGGGATATCACAGCAGGCAGGATAAGCCTATATCTCGACTATTATCCCGCAATCCGTGATCCTTATTCCATGAAAATGACTAGGCGTGAATATTTAGGTATTTATATCTATGCCAGACCTAAAAACGAGATAGAAAAAGAATTCAATAATGAGATGTTGATGAAAGCCGAAGCTATCCGCAGTATGAGAGTTCAGGCTATTATCAATGAGGAATTCGGTTTTCTGGATAAGAACAAACGAAAAGCTGATTTTTTGGCTTACTTCAAATCGAAAGCAGAGAAGAAGGACCAGAAATGGATGAAAGTGCATCAACACTTTTCAAATTTTGTTAAAGGTCAATGTAGTTTCGGGGATGTTACAGTCGAATTGTGTAATCGTTTCAAGGACTATCTGCTGAAAGCGAAACAGCTAAAACATAAAGACCATTATATCTCTCAAAATTCAGCATCGGGTTATTTCTCTACTTTCAGGGCATTGTTGAAAATCGCTTTTAAGGAAAAATTCTTTCGGGAAAATCTGAATGACTATCTTGAAGCCATTGACACAACCGATGTGAAGAAAGAATATCTCACTTTAGACGAAGTAAAGACGTTAGCTAATACCTCCTGCAATATACCCGTGTTAAAATCGGCATCTTTATTTTCGTGTATGACAGGATTGCGGATAAGTGATATTTTGAAACTTGATTGGAAAGAGATTGAACCTGCTTCGGATGGTGGCTACTGTATGCGGTTGCGGACTGAAAAGACCGAAACTGAGACAACCTTACCCATAAGCGATGAAGCTCTGGAACTTTGCGGTGAAAGAAGAAAAGGAAAAGTATTCAAAGGCTTACAAAAGAGCATGACTCAGCAACCTTTAAAAAATTGGGTTGAAAGTGCAGGTATAACAAAGCATATAACATTCCATTGTTTTCGCCATACTTTTGCGACCTTGCAAATTGCTTTAGGAACAGATATTTATACTGTCAGCAAGATGCTCACGCATAAAAATGTTTCGACCACTCAAATCTATGCTGATTTGGTTAATTCTAAGAAACGTGAATCAGCAAATAAAATCAGTTTAAAGTAAGAATTACTTATGAAAGAAGATAATAATATTTTAGAACAACTTCCTTTATTAAAACAACTTTCGAGCGAAGAGCTAGAGCAATTTACCCGATCTTATAAATCGATATTAACCCTTGCTAAGATAGTCTTACCTCTTCTTATAATTGCCATTTTTATAATTTTTATTGTCTATGCGTCTAAATTTTCATCCTTCAATCCGTTAAAATCCGACTTGATAGGCTATATTATTCTTCTATGTATAGGCTGGTTTATAATATTCGTTCCTATTGCTTTTTACAAAATATACACCTTACGTTCACGTGTCTATAAAAAAGGAGAAGAGATGGGCGTTGATAAAGGTAAATTACTTGACGAATTTATTATATATCTACATGCTATTATAAGTGTCCATTATGGAGTTAATTTAAAATAGTAAGTCTTCAAAATATACCTGATATAAATGACTATCCAAATATGAACTACAAAGACCCTGAAAATATATTAGTTATAGTATGCAGTGCGATGGGAATAGGCGCATTAGCCTTACTTATTCGCTATCTGTTTATAGGACTTGGTTTTGACTCCTTTAGTGCAAATATTGTATTTATTATTGCTTTTGTAATTGGGGTAATTGTGTTTATAATTTATCTGGAATTTATTCAAAAATTAGCTGTTCGGATTTTTAGTAAAAAGCAACAAGCAATTAAAGAGCCTGTACATATAGAGGAGGTCAAGTCAATCGAAGAGCCTAAACCTGATTTAGATTCTATACGAGAAGAACACAAACAAAAGGAGCAACAACAAAGAGAAAGGCTTTTAGAAGATGCCATTCACTACACCCGAACAACATTTGCGCCATATGCAACTGATGAAAATATAGATTTGTTATGTAGCTATGTGGCTGATTATTGCAATGGGATTAGTTTTAACAAGAATATTCAATCTATAACTGTAAAAGAATTAAGTAATGGCGATTTATTCCATTTCGGATGGAATATTTGGAATCAATTTAAACCTATCAGAAACTGCAAGCAAGATGAAACAGCTTATTTTCTGAAAGTTGTATTTGCAAAGCAATTGAAAGATATTGAAATAGATACTATAAGAAAAAAGCTTACTTTTAATGAAGGTAAGTTTAAGATAGAATTAAAGTATAGTTTGTAAAAGCATTAATTTTTTATATACTTTCCTTTAACAATTAGCAATCATTTCTTTATTTTAAGTGGAGGAACAAAAAATGTAATTGGCTGATTATATAAATTCGCCAATTCAATCAAAAAAAGAAAATCGACTTTACGAGAGCCATTCTCAAGTTTAGATAGTTCGCTCTGCGCAATAATTTTGGTTTCAGCAACCTGTTTTTGAGTTAAACCTGCTTTCTCTCTTGCCTCAACTAATCTGGCAGATAACAATCTTCTTTTTTTAATATATTCTTGCTTATTCATTACTAAAATGATAAAATTCCATTTTGCAATATTATATATAGATTTTCGCTATTCCATTTTGGAATATTTTAGATGAAAAATTTCTTTTAATCAAATATTTATATCTATATTTGAAGCAGAAAAAAAGACTTACAATTGTAAGTAAAAAATAGCGTCCGCATAAGTCTCATAGTAGAAAACTGCCAATTTTCAAAACAAACGAGACGAAGTGTGCTGAGCTCATGCTATATTTGTATCTTATAGCGTGGGCTCGCCTGTTTCGTTTGTTAGGTATGGCAGTACCTCTACTATGGATAGGTGAGTCCCACGCTTATTTTTAGTATTATGATAGTTTGTTTGGGACAACAGACACAAATACTGAATTATGAATACAAACGACTCTTTGCCAACTTCCAATCAATTTGCAGATTTAATTAAACACTCTTCTTCGGTTTTAAAACTTTCTTTGTTACAAATCAAGGAAAAGTATGTAGACTATCCTCTATGCATTATGGATTATATAGAAAAGGATATTCATGAAAAATCTATCGAAGTACGCTTTGATAAAGAAGAGGTTACTCTGACTTGTACGTTTAATGAGAATGGAAATTGTGATGCAACCTTTCTGTTTCCAGATAATGATGAAATGATAGAGGAGTTTGTCGGCTATCTAACGGAACATCATGATTATAGTTTTGTAAGAAGTCGCTTTATGTTAGGCGATTGTTATTTGAAAGTAAAAGAGTTGAAAGAGCAGAGAAGCAATATTTGCTTGGTGTTTTACTGATATAAAAGTTGAAAAATCAGGCGGAATTTTATGGAGTTCTGCCTGGGTTTTTGGAGATGCATTTTGTTATCAATCAATAGGCCGTCATAGAAAACATCTGGTTATTAAATTCTATTTCGGCAGGAAGGTGCACTTGGTTTGGGGCGTTGCTGCCGATATTATAGAATAACTTTACCCATAAAAGGATTAAATAAATGAATGGAAAGCAGCCGGGCAGGATTTATATTAAAGCAGCGATCAGTTCTTCTACCGGATTCATATATCCGCTTTGAATATAATAATTTTCAGCATCCATTTTTGTAGATCCATTCAGCAAGGCATTTTGGGGCAGAATACATTTTTCTCTAATAATATCCCTAAGCACGTCATTGTTGATATACCCTGCAATATCATACATCCACGATTGTTCATGGATAAGGTCCTGGATGGTGCCTTTAGGTATCTCATTCGAGAAAAGCATTCTCTTATCTCTAAACAGCTTTTTTATATCGGGACTTATTCTTACCAGTACAAAATAATCATATATCTCGGTTGAACCCTTTCCTATATTTGGAATATATCTGCCCGTATCATCCCAATCCTTAGTCTCCAGCAAAAGAAGGTTTGAAAAGAATGCGGCAGATTTTATGCTGATTTTTTTACCGTTTGCTTCGATGTCCGAGTCATCCCAGATGCCTTCTCCATAGATCCCAAAATCGGGCTCATTGCACGTTATGCCGGCTGTAGTGAGAACACTATGTACCATAACTTCCGCAAGCTTTCCCTGAAATGTATTACAGAACAGCTCTCCTTTTTTCCTGCTGTATTGACCGCCGGTCCGATACCCTCTGTGGTGTCCGTCCCCGAAGCACATATCATACGCAAACCCGAATACATCATCGAGCATCTTTCTCTGTATGCATATGCCCGAAAAATCACGACGTTTGTTGATTCTATATATGTTCGGATAAACAAATGTTAGTTTCATGTCTGTATTGCTGTTTTTTGCAGGTTAACGCCTTTGATACAAATATATTAAATAATGTTTTATAAACGAAGGTGTTATTATTAGAATTTATTTATCTAATTTAGCTTTATGATTCTAACTCGTTTTTACGGAACATCATTGGGCTATTATAAATCGTTTCTCTTTATAATTGATAGACAATGGAAAAGCTAAACATCTTGTGGACAACGGACAATAAGGATACCATATTCAATATGTTGTCTATGTATGCCTTAAATTCGAAAAAGAAAGGCTGGTGGAAAAGCATAAATGTAATATTATGGGGTGCATCGGTTAAGCTGGCCGGAGCGGATACACAGGTTCAGACAGAAATACTGGAAATGCTGCATGCCGGAATAACGGTAGAAGCATGCCGCGACTGCTGCAGCAATTTCGGAGTGGTCGAGATTATCGAAAAACTGGGTGTAACTGTACGTTATATGGGGCAGCCGATGACGGAATACATACAAAATGGAGAAAAAGTACTCAGCATCTGAATGGGAAAATCTCAAGCCGAAACTTTCTGCGGGCATCAGTGCGGGCGATATCAGCAGGATCGTTGTCTTACAGCAGGATGAGGCACTTAAACAGAGCCTTTACGATCTGATACTCGGCGAAGATGAAAGAGCCGGATACCATGCCGCATGGGTTTTTACTCATTTTTCGAGAGAAGATTTCCGGTGGCTGTATGACAAGCAGGATCAGTTGATCGGCGAAGTAATGGTTTGCAGGCACGGCGGCAAACGGAGGGCCCTTTTGAATATCCTTTACAGGCAGCCTCTGGATAAAATCCGGAGGGTAGATTTTCTGGATTTCTGCCTCGAACGGATGCTGTCTGCAGAGGAATTGCCCGGAGTGCAGTCTCTCTGTATGAAGATAGCTTACGAATTATGCCTTCCTATACCCGAATTAACGCACGAACTGAAAACCACCCTTGAAATGATCGAAGGCGATTTATGTCCTGCCATCCGTACTGTCAGGAGAAATATTTTGAAAGCTATGCAGAGGGGGAAGAGTTTACAAAAACAAGCGTTCTGATTATCGGAGGTATTATATAGTTTTTTACAAATACTTTATCTTTTCGTCATTGCGAAGACAGAATGTATGAAGCAATCATTTCTGATGGCAGGGATTGCTTCGCTCCCGCTCGCAATGACGGCTTGTGCAAATATGAATATAATCTCCTTAAATTATTATTTTTGCATTAAGGACATCTTAACTGGAATGTGGGATGTCAGAACATCTTTTTTATCAATCGAATACAGAAAATATAAATGCTTCAATTTAAGAGATTACATCACGTTGCTATTATTTGCCGCGATTATGAAAAGTCGAAAGATTTTTATACGGAAATTCTGGGATTTAAAATTGAGAATGAAATATACCGGGAAGAAAGGGAGTCGTACAAACTCGACTTATCACTGAATGGGGAATATCTGATCGAGTTGTTTTCATTTCCCGATCCTCCGCAAAGATCTACCAATCCTGAAACAACGGGACTGAGACATATTGCTTTCGAAGTCGAAAGCGTAGATGAATGCGTGCAGGAACTTAAAGATAAAGGTGTGCCGGTAGAACCTGTGAGAATCGATGAATATACCGGTAAAAAATTTGCTTTCTTATTCGATCCCGACCGTTTGCCCATAGAAATCTACGAAAGATAATCTCAGCCCGAAATATTAATTAATTTTCTTTTGGTCAGTTCTGTTCCTTGTAAATGTAGAACGCTGTTCCGCATGTAGGGGAGAACCTGATTTTGAGATGGCATTCCGGTAATTTCCAACTGCATTTTCGGAAGTCGTAAGAGGCATTTTCTTTCAGATAATCTATGAATAAATCTTCATCTTTTGCGTTGTCAAAAAATATAATTACGGTATCGCAGTGGTCAACTTTACCGAACGACAGCGCGAAAGTAACAGCAATACTGTCGAAACGTACTTCAATAGACCTTCTGTATATCTTTTTTTCATAGTATTCCATCAGACAGACCGGATAACCCATGTATTTCTCTTTCAATTCCTGATGAGATGAGCCTAATACCTTACAGGCCTCCTGTATATTTGATTTGAACATCATTTCAAGGTTATGCATAATTAAACGTTTTAGATTTGTCCTTTCATCCAGAACTACAAATAAAATATTGTTATTGCCGATATTCTATGAATCAGGTTTATAATAGTTTAAAAAGCTTATTAATCTTATTAATAACTTAATTGTTAAAATATTAAGAAGCTAAACAAATATTAATCGTATTAAATTCTTATTTTTGCATAAAACGAATCGCAACTACATTATGGATACAGCAGTAAAAAATAATAATCACGGCGCCAATGTCCGCCGTTGGAGAGAGTGGAGGAACATGAATCAGGATGTACTTGCCGACAAGATCGGAGTATCGCAAGCTACCTTGTCTTTATACGAAAAAAAGGAAAAATTAGAAGCAGAAATTTTAGACAAGATTGCTAAAGCATTGGATATACCGGTTGAAGCAATTACCGAACTTGAACAAGGAACAGCTATAAATATTTTTTCAGGTACATGGCAGGATAATGCTATTACTAATCAGTATACTTTCAATCCAATTGAAAAAATTGTTCAGTTGTATGATGAGAAGATCGCATTATATGAGAGAATGCTGAAAGAAAAAGACGAGGCTATTTCGTTGTTGCACGATGTGCTGAAAGATAAGAAATAAATGAGAATAGTAAAGATAACCCACAACAAGAAGCGGTACCTTGACTTGCTTTTGTTGGCAGATGAGCAAGAAGATATGATAGACAAGTATCTTCCTGACGGCGACATGTTCGCACTATATGATGACGATCTTAAGACCATTTGTGTTGTCGCGGCAATAGACGAAGAAACCTGTGAGTTGAAAAACATAGCGACCTATCAAAAATACCAGGGGAAAGGATATGCCCGTTCACTTATAAAATACATCTCCGATTTATACAAAAACGATTATAAAACTATGCTAGTAGGAACAGGGGAAATTCCTGCAATACTATCCTTTTATGAAAGCTACGGATTCGAAAGATCACATTATGTCAGGAATTTTTTTACCGATAATATCGATCATCCCATCTTTGAAGACGGAATACAGCTTATCGACATGGTTTACCTGAAGAAGAAATTATAAAGGCCTGTGGTAGGCAAGTGGTTTATTATCAGAATCATAAAGTGTGATATTGGAAAGTGTTCTAATCTCACAAAGATAAAAAGATATGGCAGAAGCCTTTAAGAACATATTTAATGCAGCGTTTCTCGATAGATTTGCGAAAGACCTGAAACGTGTTATTCCTGACTTTGATGCCCGTGGATTTGTTTCCCAAATAATGGATGACGAATGGGAAAACAGGGAATATAAACAACGTATAGCGCACATTACAACAATTCTGAGAAAGTTTCTGCCGGCAGATTACAAAGAAGCAGTCGCTAAAATACTCGAACTGCTGGATGATGTAGAAAAAACATATCCTGATTTTTCAATCATAGACGATAAGAAGTTTGGCTTGACCTTGGAATACGGGGCTATTTTAGATAATTATGTGGAACAGTACGGGCTGGACGATTACGAAACCTCTATCAGAGCCATAGAAAGGATCACTCAGTTTACAAGTTGCGAATTTGTCACTCACCCCTTTATCGTAAAATATCCGGACAAAATGATGAAACAAATGTTAGTATGGTCGAAACACCCACATTGGGGAGTAAGACGCCTTGCATCGGAAGGTTGTCGTCCACGCCTTCCTTGGGCGATGGCTTTGCCGAATTTGAAGAAAAATCCTGCTCCGATCATTCCGATTTTGGAAAATCTTAAGAACGACCCTGCAAGATTTGTGCGATTGAGCGTCGCCAATAATTTGAATGATATTGCAAAAGATAATCCCGAGATAGTGATCGATTTGGTAAAGAGATGGCACGGCGAATCTAAAGAAGTGGATTGGATTATTAAACACGGCTGTCGAACCTTATTAAAGCAAGGGAATCCGGAAGTAATGGAGTTATTCGGTTGTGGTTCAGTGGAAAATATCTGTATTGAGAATTTCCGGATTTCAGCACCAAAAGTTAAAATTGGGAACTCGTTGGAATTTTGTTTCAGCCTCTTGAATAATAACAGCGACAAAACTAAAATACGGCTCGAATACGGAATCTATTATCAAAAGGCAAATGGTACACTTGCAAAGAAAGTCCACAAAATCAGCGAAAAGGAATACGCCGGGAATTCCATAACACAAATTATTCGAAAACACTCTTTTAATATAGTAACAACGCGAAAATTTCACCCCGGACTTCATCAGGTTGCTGTAATAATCAACGGGAATGAATTTGAAAAATATGATTTTGAACTGATCGGATAAAGAATCTTTTTGGTATTCAATGATCATGAAAATTCTTACCAATCTGAAAGGGAATTTTTATAATATTTGAATATGCTTAGAACTTTTTCAGTCCTTGATTAAATAGCTTCTTTGTTGATTTTGTTTTTTTCATAATCTAGATAACTCTCGAATTATACCTGCTTGTTTGTTTGGCGAAAACATAGGGAAAATATAAGAAAAATAAGCCTAAATTATTGATTTTCAATTAGGATTTTATTTAAAATGTACCCTTAACTGTTATATTCTCGAACCAATTTCTTGAAGATTTAGATTTGATTTATGAGTTGAGAGAGTGGATACCTAAGCCTTAGATATTTTAGAAGATATATCAACCCAATTAAGAAGAGGTGTTTGCTTGCTTTTAATTATAATTTCATTCAATCCTATAGTCTCTTTTTCATCAAAATCTAACAAATTATTAAAAAAATCTTCATTAATCCATTTCATTGGTTGTTTCAAAATATATTCAGATTTTTGTCTAAGAATCTCTTCTTTACCTTCTTTATTAAACCAATTAACAATAGCAAAAATATTAGGATTATCACTTACTATCTCGCAACGAAGCTTTTCATAAAAGCCATAACTATCAATAATTTCTCCATTGGTAATTTTAGCAATACCTGAAGGCCCTCCAAGAAAATCAGGAGATTCTGCTATAATTGTAAAATATGCATGCTTATAAATATTAGATATATCCTCTAAAACCCAATATGGCATATGTTTTCTTCTGCAATATGTTATGAATAGTTTTTTATTTAAATCATCATTGTTGAATAAAATATTGTTAACTCCATTTCCCCAATAATGCATAGCATCTTTTGTGTAAATTTTCTCAGCTATTTCAAGATATTCAGAGCCTAAACCTTCAATTAAAATATTAATTTGTGTATTCCAACCCATTTAATTAAATAATTAATGATAAACCAAATTTAAGGTTTTTCAGAAGAAAAATAAGTATTTCTCGAACCAATTCCTTAAATAAAGTTCTAGATTTAATTTATCAGCATACCAATGAATTTCGAAATAATAAAAATGGGAAAATCTCAAATAATTCGAGTTTTTCCCACTTAGTACCCAGAGCCGGGATCGAACCGGCATGGAAATGAATCCACTGGTGTTTGAGACCAGCGCGTCTACCAATTCCGCC
>DQAM01000085.1 GCA_003523545.1 Dysgonomonas sp. | reverse complement strand
TATAAAAAATTGACAGTTATATAGTTATAAAATATCTATTCTCATTTGTTTTTTATTGATTGTTTATTTAACGCTTTAAACAATTCATCACTTTTATTTTGGTCATTAGTATATATACCCAAACAAAAATCATTACCATCAAACATAGGTGATAACTCAAAGAAACAGTTAGCTGAGCCATACCAAGATGAATAGCGGTCGGAACATGTATCTATTTTAGGATAAAATGCACTTAAAGTTCTTCTCATATCCTTTTCATTTTCAATAGTGTAAAATCTGGTTGATACTATATTTCTTCGAGCAAGCTCATCAGCCATAGCCTGTTTTTCGATTAATTTTTCTACTGATTTAGCTATAGGAACTATTTTTTCTTGTGTTTCATATCCATAAATTACAATTTCTCCTGTATGCGTTATATAAAATCCAAATTGAGCAGTACCAAAACCTTCGACACGGAATAAAATACATTTATCCACTTGTTTATATTTTAATGACTTTTTATTATGAATGTCATTTGATGAAATAATGTTAAGAAAGAAAGCATCGTTTTCCCTACCTTTTATTGCTAAACGGTACCCCGAATATTGTAATTGTAACTCGAGCAATAAATTTGTATTCTCTATATCTTGAATAATAAAATACTCAACGGTAGCATCCTCTTCCGTATACCATTTAGAATCGCGGATTTGTTTTTTTAGATAGTTTTCAGCAAGTAATGAGAGCATAATAGTATTATCGAGTTAAAATGTAAATTTAATCTTCATCAAAAAAGATATTGCTTATTATATTCATAGCCGGTCTAAATATGAAAACTCAAAAATACATCCATTTTGTTGAGATATAAAATGATCTTAATTAATAATCAAAACTTTGAAAACAAACTATTAATTATGATGCTAAGAATAGAAAAATGGATACCACAATATAACTTATACATACGTTTTAATGAAAAGGACTAAAAAAATAAAAAAATATACTTTTTTATTAAAAATCAACTTTTATATTTGTAATACGACAAATATAAGAGAGATCAGCAGATGAGGTTAACCTATATTCTTATACTTTATGTAGTGTGTCTGTTTCAGGGAAAAATTGCATCGCAGGAAATATCCAAAGACGACAGCCAAGTTATCAGGTATTCGTCTTACCGGGAAGTGAAAGGCAATAAGCTTACTGTAACCGATACGCTTGTTGTTCAGATAAACAACCGGGACGGAGACAGTGCCGCCGAGGTAGACATTGTATATTCCAAAGGCGAAAAACCGTCTATCGATTTTGCATGGATCGAGGATATGCAGGGGAATGTGATACGCAAGCTGAAAAACAGCGAGATAAAAAACAGGAATTACATCAGTGATGCTACGCTTTATCAGGACGAATTCATACGTTCGTTCCAGCTCAAGCACAACCAATATCCTTACAGGCTGGTCTTCTCATACAAGACCGTCATGTCGAAATTCTTCCAGATCGCCGCAATAGATTACTCCCACCGGGGAAAACCTATCCATGAAGGCACTTTGGTAGTCGAGATACCTTCTTCGCGCGATATCAAGTTCCAGCAAAGAAACATCGAAAGGCCCAAAATACAACAAAGCGGAGACAACACCGTATACCGGTGGAATTTCGCCTACTCTCCCCGCCCCTATCAGGTAGATGCCCCCTATACGGATGAAAAGGCACCTTTTCTGCAAGTGCTTCCTATCGATTTTCAATACGGGGTGCCGGGAAGCACCCGCAACTGGCAGACTTTCGGCAACTGGATTTTCCGGTTGAATGCAGGAAAGGATAAACTGCCTCCCTCGGAAACCGAAAAAATAGACAAATTAACCGCCGGATTGAATGATAAGCGCGAAATATGCAGGGAACTGTTTCATTACCTGCAGGATTATAACCGATATATCAATGTGTCTATCAATGTTGGCGGGTTACAGACCTATCCGGCCGAATATGTGTGCACAAACCGTTACGGGGACTGCAAAGCCCTCACCAACTACATGAAAGCCATACTCAAGCATGCAGGGATAGAATCGTTTTACACCCTGATAAACATGAACGAAGAGGTGAAAGATATCGACCCCGCTTTTGCTTCGCAGGCATTCAACCACGTTATACTCACTGTCCCGCTCGACAACGATACGCTCTATCTGGAATGCACATCCAAGAGCCTTCCGTTCGGATATGTGCACACTTCCATACAAAACCGCAAAGCCTTACTTATCGACGAACGCGGCAGCCGCCTGATAGAGATACCCGCTCTTTCGTATATAGAAACAGCCTGTTCGCGCAGGGATGAAATCCAGCTCGGGCAAGGCGGCGTAGACCATGTGAATACTTCCATGACACAGCGGGGAGATAAATTCGAATCGGCACTCTATCTGCTTTTATCAGATAAAAAAGACGACCTCGAGAAATATATCATCCGCAATACTTCTTCCGATATATTAGGATTCGAAGAGTGTGTGCCCGGGAAGTTTGAACGTGGCAATAAACATTTCAGCATCCGCGCAGCATACAGGATTCCAGCATCGTCGAAAACATACGGCAGCAATCTGGTCATAACTCCTTTCAGCCGTAAAATCACGTCTTACCAAACTCCCGAAAACAGAGAACAGGAAGTAAGGCTCGATTATCCCGAATATTATGCTGACACGGCTGTATATATCATAAAAGGAAAGGAAATAGCAAAAATACCCGCCGATATCGAACGCACTACCCCCTTCGGCACGTATTCGCAGAAGTATGAGAAATCGGGAGATAAATTCTATATATACAAAACGATACATATTTTCGCCGGCAGATACGACCTCAGCCAATACGAAGAGTTTTATAAATTTATACAAAGCATACGAAATAACGAAAACAAAAAAATATACCTCGAATTATTATGAGAACTTTACTTTTCACAGTGCTTTTAGCCCTTTTAAATCCGTTCAGCACTTTTTCGCAATCCAATTATTCGGAAGAATGGGGACGGGTGACACAATATGAGATGTCTATGACCGAATACGAAAACGACCCCGAAGCAGAAGCTGTCGTCATATACGAACTCGGTGATAACCGGTTCAGGGTAGAGGAAGGTGACGGCTTTATGCTTCACATGGAAAAGCGGGTAAAGATAAAGATACTCAAACAGGAAGGCATAAAATATGCGGACATAGAGATTCCTTATTTCGTGGAGAATAACCGCAGCCAGGAAAGAATAGAAAATGTATCGGCCGTTACATACAACCTGGAGAACGGTGAGTTGACCAAAACCGTATTCGACAAGAAAAACATGTTCGAGGAAAAAGTAAGGAACGACCTCTATGTCAAGAAAATAGCTCTGGCTGATGTAAGGGAAGGCTCGGTCATCGAATACAGGTATACGATTGTCTCTCCTTTCTATTTCCAGATGCGCGCGTGGGAATTCCAGAAGAAAATCCCCGTTATACACAGCAGACTGCATTACAGGGCTATCCCCTATTATGAATACACTTACATAGCCAAAGGCGGGATCAGGGAATTCCACGAATTCGAAACAAAGGTTCTTTCTGAGGAAATACGCTACGGCAGGCTGGCATACAAAGAGATGCTTTACGAATTCGGGATGAAAAACCTTCCGGCATTCCGCGACGAGGAATTTATCACTTCCGAAAAAGACTATATGATAGCCCTTGCCTTCCAGATGTCCAAAATAACTTTTCCGGCCGGCGGAAGCAGGCAGTACCTGTCTACATGGCCTGACATGTGCGACGACCTGCTGAAAGACGACGATTTCGGCAAATATATGCGGAATGCCGAAAAAGAAGCAAAAAAGATACTCCCGGCACTCAACTTGTCGCAAAAATCTCCGCTCGAACAAGCCATCGGGATAACAACCTACGTCAAAAACATGTACAAATGGAACGGATTTTACGGTAAATATGCCAGCATGAAGCATTCGGATTTTATGAAGCAGAAATCGGGGAATGCAGCCGACGTCAACCTGTTCCTGACGGCGATGCTCAAAGCTGCCGGACTCGATGCAGAGCCGGTAGTGCTCAGTACAAGGAGCAACGGCCTCATACGCAAATCGTATCCTTTCATGCAGTTCCTCAATTATGTGATCGCTGAGATAATTATAGACGGGCAAAGCCATTTTATAGATGCAACGGAACCGATGCTTTATTTCGATGAAATACCGGCGCATTGCTCGAATGTGGAAGGGCTGAGGGTAAAACCGAAATCCGAAGAATGGGTTTTTATAAACCAGAAAGCTTTGTCCGAAACGGTAAAATACTTCTTTATTGCGCCTGATCCTGAACAGCAGGTAATGAATGTGGATATCGAATATGCAGCAGGCGGAAATTCTGCATTTAATTTCAGGAAGACTTACAAGGGCGATACCGGAAATCTGGCCGATTATCTTCGTAAAAACAATAATATCACGGAAGTGAAGGAAATGACTGTCGTTAATTACGAGGAACTGGACAAACCTTTCGAATTCTACTTCGGAACCACCATGGGGCTGGAAGCTTCGGACGACAAGATTTTCATCCAGCCGTTCTGCAACATTGCCATATCCCGCAACCCGTTCAGGCAGGAAAAGCGGACGCTGCCTATAGACCTGATAAATATACGCGGCGAAAAATACGAATCGGAAATCGAAATACCGAAAGGTTATAAAATCGAATATACACCCAAAGAGATGAACCACGACAGCCGTGTCATGTCTATATATTACAAGACGGAGCAGAAAGATGGAAAAGTCGTTGTAAAGGCAGGATACCGGCTTAAAGATAATCTGTATGATGCTAAAGATTACCTGCGGTTGAAATATTCTTTCAACGAATTGATAAAACAATTCTCCGAAATGATTATATTCGTCAGGGAATAAGTATGTAATAATCTTAAAAGGAAATGAATAAAACGTACCGGTCGACTTTTTATATCAAGGAGATGGACTGCCCCTCCGAAGAAAACCTGATACGCATGAAGCTGCAGGATACAGCATCTGTGTACGGGTTGGATTTTGACATTCCCGGACGTAAATTAGTCGTCACCCATGACGGGGATATCGACCATATTGCCGGCGCGCTCGCTTCACTGAATTTGGGCTCGGAATTACAGTCTACGGAAGAAAGTACAGAAATAAACAGAGAGGAAGACCCTGTCCGCCAGCGCAAAGTATTGTGGACGGTACTGATTGTCAACTTCATGTTCTTCCTCATCGAAATGTCTACGGGGATTATTTCCCGTTCGATGGGATTAGCAGCCGACAGCCTCGACATGCTGGCCGACGCGCTGGTCTACGGCATGAGCCTTTTGGCAGTCGGAGCGGCAGCCGCCCGAAAAAAAAGAGTGGCACTTATCAGCGGATACCTGCAGATATTACTGGCAATAGCCGGGCTGGCCGAAGTTATCAGGCGTTTTCTGAGACTTGAGATTATGCCCGCATTCGAAACAATGATAGTCGTATCCCTGCTTGCACTTATAGCAAATTCATTCTGCCTTTGGCTGCTGCAGCGTACGCGGAGCAATGAGGCACATATCCGTGCCAGCATCATTTTTTCGGCGAATGATGTCATTATAAACATAGGGGTTATCATTGCAGCACTACTGGTGTGGCAGCTGCAAAGCAACATCCCCGACCTGGTGATAGGAATCATAGTCTTCCTCATTGTTATACGGGGTGCTTTCCGTATCCTTCAGCTGGCAAAATAAAACGGCATCTGCCGGAAAGATCTGTCTGCATAAACATGAAAGATGAAAATTGATTTAAAAACAACAACATTTGTAAGCCTGTTTTTTATGCTTAACATTCTAGGCAGCTGCACACCACCAAAGACGACTTTGGCCAAAGTACTCGACGGCAGCCTGTCCGGCTATTCAGTAGAGCCGGTATTGTATTCGGTAAACGGTACAGATATGACCGGTGAAATACAACACATACGGCTATCGGCAAAGGACGGAGAATATGTAGAATGCGAGCTATCGTATAAAAATAGTGGAAGCGTCCACTACTGGATGTTCAAAACAGACGGAACCAAACAAAAAGATAAAGCTTTTTCCGGCCGCTTACATGACATATCCATGGAGGCCGACGACTGGGGATACTATGACGACAAAGCCTCCGGATCGTTCGAATACGACCCTGAGACAGGTACAGAAACGGTAAATATAACTTTCCACCTTCATAAATCGGAATACAGATATACCATAAGGTGGAGAGGCATTCAATAAAAATAAGGAAGAAACAATAATGCATGGAAGATATAATAATACGCCCTCTGAAGCAGGACGAAATACCTATACTCGAAGACCTTCTTTACGAAGCTGTTTATCAGCCTGACAAAGAAAATCCCATACCCCGCACTATATTGGAACAACCGGAAATAAACGTGTATATCAAGGATTTCGGGGACAAGAAAGACGATTACTGCCTGGTTGCCGAAGTGGAAGGCCGGATAGCAGGCGGAGTATGGGTGAGGATATTGGCGGGCGAAGTGAAAGGGTACGGCAATATCGACAGCGAAACTCCCGAATTCGGCATATCCCTTTTCGAAGAATACCGCAGCCGGGGAATCGGCACACAGCTGATGACTGCCATGATCGGCTACCTGAAAAGCAAAGGTTGCAAGCAGACTTCGTTGAGTGTCCATAAGGGAAATTACGCAATCGGGCTTTACCTGAAAACAGGATTCAAAATCATAAAGGAACAGGAAGAAGATTATCTGATGCTGCTCGATCTGAAATCATGAGGAAAAAGGAGGCTGCTAAAATAAGGCTGAAGGACGTAACCATCTGTTATGGGCAGACTACCTTACAGGAATTCTTACGGCATAATTATTCTGTAAAAGAAACTCTTACGGAATACCACGAAGAATCGTCCACTGCCATGTGCGGTTTCTACAGGAACGGCGGGTACGTGGGCGAACTGGTATTTTTTGATATTCCTGCAGTGAAGTATACAGCCGATTTATACGACAAACCTATTTCCCTGGTTCTGCTCGACGATG
>DQAM01000093.1 GCA_003523545.1 Dysgonomonas sp. | reverse complement strand
AAAGAAGGCTGATATTGGATGTGAAAAAAATCAGATAAGGAAAAAACCTTTCCTGCTGTTCTATCGAATCCAGGTTGTTGATGTATTTCAATCTCCATAGAATGAGAAGAAAAAGACTTGGAATGAGAAAAGAGAAAGTTAATACCGGAAGAAGGAAACGCAACATCTGCCCCGTATACAAATCGTAAAAATTAGTATATACGAAAAGCAATGCCACGCTGTAAAGCGGCATCAGCAGGGGTTGAAAAATATAGGATATAAGTTTAGAAAAAAAGCTTCCCAGTTTCCACATATCAAATGTTTTTTCTTAATCGTGCCACAGGAATATTCATCTGCTCCCGGTACTTGGCAACAGTACGCCGGGCGATGATATATCCTTTCTCTTTCAGTATCTCGGCTAGTTTATCGTCCGTAAGGGGCTTTTTGGTATCTTCGTTTTCTATACATTCCCGGAGGATAGCTTTTACTTCGCGCGAAGATACTTCCTCTCCCGCATCGTTCTGCATAGATTCGGAGAAAAAGTATTTCAGAGGATATACTCCGAAGTTAGTCTGTACGTATTTGCTGTTGCTGACCCTCGATATGGTAGATATATCGTAACCGGCCTTCTCGGCTATGTCTTTTAATATCATCGGCCTAAGGGTCGATTCGTCTCCGGTAAGAAAGAAATTATACTGCATATCCACAATCGCCTGCATGGTGCGCTGCAGGGTTTCCTGCCGCTGCCTGATGGCATCTATAAACCAGCGGGCCGAATCCAGCTTTTGTTTTACGAACAAAGCGGCATTTTTGGCCTCGTTAGTCATTCCTTGTTTGTTTTCGGTGTATCCGCGGAGCATTTCCGAGTATTCGCGGTTGACGCGTAATTCGGGGATATTCCTGTTATTAAGGCTCATGAAAACTTCCCCGTTGTAAGACTCAACTATAAAATCGGGGATAACGGTATTCATCGTCTGCGATAGAGCATCTCCCCAATTATTACCCGGTTTGGGGTTTAATGTAGTTATCAGGTGGATGATGTTTTTCAATTCATCATCATTCAGCGATAAAGAGCGTTTGATCTTATCATAATGCCTTTTCGAAAAATCATCGAAGTATTTTTGCAGGATGATGGTTGCATTCTCTACGGTTTCGTTCGCAGACATTCTTTCGAGCTGCAACAGCAGGCACTGCTGTAAATCCTGAGCGCCTACACCTGCCGGGTCGAAACTCTGTATGATATGTAATATTTTTTCGATTCTTTCCTGGGGTACATCCAGGTTCTGCTGGAAAAGGAGATCGTCCGCAATAGCGCTCAAAGGCCTGTCGAGATAACCGTTCTCATCTATGTTTCCGATGACATATTCTGCAATCTTGGTAGATTCGTCATCCAGTTCCGTCAAATGCAGCTGTTCGATAAGCGATTCGTGCAGTGATTCGGCTGATGAAAAAGGAATTTCTTCCCTGACCGTGCTTTCGGAAGATGTATTTTTAGCGGAGAAACTATAATCGGGAATATCATCTTCGGTCAGATAATCGCCCATGGCTATTTCTTCCTGTGTTATGTTGTCGGAATCGTCAAGAGTGTTATCTTCGAGTATATCCTGTGTATCTTCCGGCGTGTCCTGGCCTTCTTCCAATGCGGGATTATCTACCAATTCCTGCTTGATTTTCTCTTCCAATTCGATATTAGGAAGCTCGGTCAGCTTTATGACCTGCATCTGCAAAGGGGATAATCTCTGTTGTTGCTTTTGCTGCAACTGTTGTTTAAGAGCCATGTCGGTAGATTGTCAAAATGATATACAAAAATAATAAATAGTTTTAACCAATAACTAAATGGTGAACGCTGTAATTGTATAAAATGTTTTTTTTGATGGATTTCCTGTATTATTTTTGTACTTTCAAATTTCAAATTTATAATTAATTTACCATGAAGTTATTTTTGTTTTCTGTTTTGTTTGCGTGCACACTTTCTGCTTTTTCACAGGGGAAGAATATTTACCAGAAGGGTTGGATCGATTTCAATAAGAACGGCATAAAAGATATTTACGAAGACCCGCAGGCTCCTCTTAACGACCGTGTGGAAGATCTGCTCAGGCAGATGTCTATGGATGAGAAAACAGCGCAGATGGCCACCCTCTATGGTTCGGGCCGTGTCCTTGAAGATTCACTGCCTACTCCCGGCTGGAAAAACGAGATATGGAAAGACGGGATAGGGAATATCGATGAACAGCACAACGGGCTGGGAAAATTCCGGGGAACTTTTGCCTTTCCATTTTCGAAAAGTGTCGAAGCACGCCATACCGTACAGCGCTGGTTTGTAGAAGAGACGCGGCTGGGTATACCTGTGGATTTTACGAATGAAGGAATCCGCGGATTGTGCCATTATCAGGCGACATTATTCCCTGCACAAAGCGGTCAGGGGGCTACGTGGAATAAAGACCTGATAAGCCAGATCGCAGATATTACTGCCATAGAAGCAAAAGCATTAGGATATACCAATATTTATTCACCCATATTGGATATAGCACAGGATCCCCGGTGGGGAAGGGTAGTAGAATGCTACGGTGAAGATCCTTATCTGGTGGGCCAGTTAGGAAAACGGATGGTGACCGGAATTCAAAAACATGGACTGGTTTCAACTCCCAAGCATTTTGCGGTTTACAGCATTCCGGTAGGCGGGCGCGACGAAGATACCCGCACCGATCCGCATGTTGCTCCGCGCGAGATGAGGACTCTTTTTCTCGAACCTTTCCGTGTCGCTTTTCAGGAAGCAAGTGCTCTGGGTGTCATGAGTTCTTACAATGACTACGACGGAATACCGATTACGGGAAGTTATCATTTTCTGACTGAGATTCTGCGTCAGGAATGGGGCTTTAAGGGATATGTAGTATCGGATAGTGAAGCGGTGGAGTATTTACAGACCAAGCACAGGGTTTCTAAAGATGCGGTAGATGCGGCAGCCGATGTGGTAAATGCCGGATTGAATATAAGGACGAACTTTACTCCTCCTCAGGATTTTATCCTGCCGTTGAGAGAGGCGGTAAATCTGGGAAAAGTGTCTGAGCATACAATTGATTCCCGTGTACGTGATATACTCCGGGTAAAATTCATGCTTGGCTTATTTGACAATCCGTACCCCGGAGATGTGAAAACCGTTGATAAGGTGGTAGCCAATGCAGAACATAAAAAAGTTTCTTTGGATGCTGCCCGTCAATCGGTAGTGTTATTGAAAAACGAAGATAATATCCTGCCTTTAAATAAAAACCTGAAAAAAATAGCGCTTATCGGACCGAATGCAAATGAGAGCAAAGATTTCGTCTGCCGTTACGGCCCTGCTAATCCTAAGATTATTACCATAAAAGAAGGATTGGAAGCGTTATTACCGAATACTCAAATCATATATGAGAAAGGGTGTGATATTCTGGATAAGAATTTCCCCGAAAGTGAAATCATTCCTGAGCCTTTATCTTCCGAAGAGCAGGAAATGATAGACAGGGCTGTAAAAGCGGCGCAGGAATCGGAGGTCGCTATATTGGTATTGGGAGGATCGGAAAAAACAGTAAGGGAATTTTACTCCCGTTCCGACCTCGACCTTACAGGCCGTCAGTTTGAATTGTTGAGGGCTGTTTATAATACAGGCAAACCTGTGGTATTGGTATTGATAGACGGGCGTGCTGTATCTATCAATTGGGCAAACAAATATGTGCCCGGAATTATACAGGCATCATTCCCCGGCGAATTTATGGGAACTGCGATAGCCGAAGTATTATTCGGTGACTATAATCCCGGCGGAAAATTGGCAGTGACTTATCCGAAGTCTGTCGGACAGATACCTTTTGCCTTCCCTTTCAAACCCGGATCGGATACTAAAGGTCCTGTACGGGTGTCAGGTGCGCTTTATCCTTTCGGATACGGTTTGAGTTATACTACCTTCGAATATTCCGACTTAAAAGTGTCTCCGGTACAAGCCGGGCAGATGGCAGATATAAATGTATCTTTCAAGGTAACGAATACCGGAAAAATAGCGGGTGATGAAGTTGTACAGCTTTATATAAACGATGAAGTAAGTTCCGTTACGACTTATACGCAGGTTTTGCGCGGATTTGAGCGTGTACCTCTCCAACCGGGAGAAACGAAAGAAGTTAAATTTACGCTGACTTCGCAGGACTTAGGACTGTGGAACAGACACAATGAGTTTGTAGTAGAACCCGGATTTTTTGAAGTAAGGATAGGTGCTTCTTCACAGGATATAAAGTTGAAAGAACGATTCGAAATCGTGAAAAAATAACAGGCCTGTTAAGCTGAATTACCCACAGGGGTATAAAGAAAAAATGTAGGGGTAAGTTTTAAACTTACCCGTAATAAAGGACGGCTTTAGAAGCCGTCCTTTATTACTATTAAGTATATTTCTTTATACTCCTGTGGGTAATTATATAATACAAATATATCTTCCTATTTCAATTATAAGATTCCCTTTTCTTTCAATGATTCCCGTACGGCGTTCCAGTCTACATAAGGTCTTCCTTCTTCGGGTATTATCAATGGGCATCCCAGGTTGGCATCGTCTATATAAAGATGTCCGTAAGCTTTAGGAGAATTTGTCCAGAATCTCTGCCTCGGGTTTTTCTGGATTCCGTATAATTCTATACCGTTTTCTTTAAACCAGTTTACCGCATCGGTCAAAAAGTTCTCTTCGACTGTAATGGTTTCGCCGTCTTTTTTCTTTTTTACTTTGCGGTCGCTCCGCATCGTGAAAAGAATGAGTTTGTGTCCGGCTTCCGTTAATTCCCTAAGCACCGGCACAGCGCCTATATCTTTTCCGATAGCAGGGAATTCGTGCGTCACACAGGTACCGTCAAAATCTATACAAATATCCATCTGTTCTATTTTATTTTAGCAATCACATCGGCTAATGTAAGGTCAAAAGGGGTAGTGATTTTGATATTATTCCTTTCCCCCTGTACAAGATGTACTCTATGCCCGTAAGCTTCGACAACAGATGCATCATCTGTGAAAGAATTATTATAAGGCTGTTCATAGGCTTTCTTCAATAACCCTGACTCGAAAACCTGAGGAGTCTGCACAAGGTGGAAATTTGCCCTGTCCACAATACGGCTTTCATTTTCACCTGAGATTTCTCTCATGCTGTCTACTACCTCTATTACCGGGATAACAGCCTGATGAATAGTAGCCTGATGGAAACATTCGCCTATCAGCTGTTTTGAAGCAAAAGGCCTTACGGCATCGTGCACCGCTACCCATCCTTCTTCTACCAGGCTCAGGCCGTTTTTGACCGAGTCGAAACGGGTCTCTCCGCCTTCTACCACGTCATGTTTTATCGAAAATCCATAACCTTTGCACATCCTTTGCCAATGCTCGATATAAGATTCGGGCAGAACTACGATGATTTTTATCCGGTTATCGAAATTGTAGAAGGAGTCGATTGTGCGGATCAGTATAGGTATACTGTCGACGGCAATAAACTGCTTAGGAAAATCTCCTCCCATTCTTAATCCTTTGCCTCCTGCCACGATGATTACATTGTTCATATTCGAATATGCTTTAATCCAGGTTGTCCAGTGCTTTTTTAATTTCCGTATCGGCTTTGTAAAGCTTATCCTTACAAAATTTGAGCAAGGCGGAAGCTTTTTTTATTTCCTCTGTCAGAATGTCGACATCCAGTTCTCCCGATTCTATTTTATCAAGGATAAGCTGTAATTCTTCCACAGCTTCATTATAGGACTTTTCTTTCTTTGCCATTAACAAAATCGATTTATGTTTGTTTTATTTTACAAAAATAACTTTATCTGAAAAATAAAATTTATTTTTGATAAATAATAAACCGGAAACTATGACACGTTTATCATTATTAACAACAATACTATCTTCTGTCTTGTTCTGCGTAAGTTGTACCAGTGTGAAAACAATAGTATTGGATGTGCAGAAACCGGCAGAAATAACCATCCCTAAAACTATAGCAAGTATCGGTATCGTAAATAATGCTGTGCCTCAGCCAGCTACATACGGGCACCGGCACCTGAAATATACGGAAAAAGGGGAACGTACTTACGATGAGGTAAGCTTACCTGCCGACAGTAATTGTATCCTGCTTACTGAACTTCTTTTTGAAGAATTAAGCGGAATGAATTATTTTAATAATGTATCCTTATATGAATATCCTTTACGGGAAGATCTGGCTTTCGAAGATGTAAGGCGTATCGATTCTCTTGATGTTATAGAATTAGCAGAGATTATGAATGTAGATGCGATCATATCTCTCGACAGGTTTGTTGTCGGATCGTTATCTTATGAGCAACCCCTTTCTTTCGAAGCCGAAGACCGTTACCTGGATATGAAGATGAATACTGTTTTTCATATATATTCAAAAAACGGTAATCTTATTTCACCTCCGCTGTCATTAAGCGATAGTGTCTATTGGCAGGGCATGTATGACGGAGATTTCCAGATATCTTATGAAGGTGTTCCGGAGTTAAGTGATGCCGTAAAAGGAGCAATTGCTTATATAGCATCAGCATCGGCTGCGTCCTTCGTGCCGCAGTGGATAGAAGAATACCGCACTTATTATGGAGATATCAAAGAAGCCAATAAAAAAGTTGAAGCGGACGATTGGAAAGGCGCACTAGAAATATGGCAAGCTTCGTACGAAGCCGAGCAAAAGAATATGAAGAAAAAAGCACGTCTGGCCGGTAATATTGCTTTAGCCTATGAGATAATTGACAATATTAAGGAAGCACTTGTATGGTCTGATACTGCGGTCAAATTATTTACCGAATCAGCTGAAACATCGGTGGATATGCAGAATAAAGAAAATGCGGAATCTTACCATACTCATTTAATAGAACGATTCAGAGAATTCAAAGTGCTCGATTTGCAGGATAGGGATTAAAACTACGTGCTTTACCGTTATATCCTCAACTAATTTCATGCTGAGGTGTTTTTAAGTTATATCTTAACGTAAAACATATCAAAATGAAAAAGTTTTTAGTAGTATTTCTGATTTTTCCTGCTCTAATATTGGCAGGATGCGGATCGCAGAGAATGACTCCTGTTCAGAAAATGAGACAGGCTCAGGAACTAGCGCAGAATGTTGAGAAAATTGAATTACCTGATTTTACATTCTATCCATCGACGGTAACCCCCCAATTCGGAACTCAAATCCCGCTTCCGGTGACTGTCACCGCCTATATGCGTGTTTCGAAAACTACTATAGATGCTCAATTACCTTATTTAGGACATTTTTATATTCGTCCGTTGAGCCGTTACGATGTTCCTGTAAGGTTTAATTCTAAAAAATTTGTATACACTGTTGAATATGACCACCCTACCGAAATGTTCAATATAATCATTGCCCCTCAGGATGTATACAATATAATGAACAGCAATATGGTAATCAGACTTAAAATGGACAAAGAAGGTAACGGCACAGTGACGATAAAAACTGACAACAGGGATGAAATAATGTATTCGGGAAATTACCGATAAAAGTTATAGAAGAGAATCTATCGGAAACAGTCAGCTGTTCCAAAAGTAATGTCTCCAGTCTCTTTAAGTTGCCTTTGCTCTTGGATTCTTAGTTGTCAAGTTGAACGAAGTGAAACATCTTAGCTTAATGTATGAAGATTCTTCATTTCATTCAGAATGACATTATCTTAAATTAGGATAATAGAAATTACTTTTGGGACAGCTGACTGTTTCCGGTGGGTTCTTTTTGTTTTGAGAATGCTTTGCTTATCCAGCGGGGAATCAGGAATGCACCGATAAAAAGATAAGTATAGTAGCTGAAAAATCTCCAGATGAAGATAATGACAGGTACAAGGCCTGCTATAGGAATTAAGGACCCTAAATAATGCTTGAATATAAGTTCGCTCAAACCGCTTCCGCCGGGTGTTATGCTTAGGATCATCAATATCCACATCACGAACTGCCTTGCAAATACCAGCAAATGGTCGGCTACAGGAAAGAAAGCCATGAAAATAGCATTTACAATCAGATACCGGGACGACCACGATAATATAGTGGCAGTAATGAGTGGCGCCCAATAGGAAAAACCACGCCCTTTCAATTCATCCGAACTTAATATCAGGTCGTTTCCGGCTTTTTCAGCCGATAACTGCCACCTGCGTAAAAAAGGTAGTTTGAAGATTTTTATGATCAGCCATTTTACTGCCTGTGGTTTGAAAAACAGTCCTATGATCAATAATATGCATAACAGCAATTTGACGCAATAGGCGGCAACGAATAAAACAATAATGCTCTTTATCCCTGTTATTTCAGGAAATAAATCGTATAGCGGGATGAGAAATAAGAATATAGGAAAGGTTACTACAAAAAACATTTCATCCAGAAGCATTGTAGTGAATACCATAGCGGTGCTTTTGCCGACAGGGATGTTTTCTTTTGCAAGAAAAAGGACAGCCATGGTAGAACCTCCTACCGAGGAAGGGGTTACAGCCGTGCCGAATTCGGCCAGTAAAGTTACTTTAAGTGACTGTTTCCAGGATAATAATTTATCTGTAAGGAACCTGTACCTTATTGTAAAACCCAGGTCGCGCCCTACCATACACAGCATCGCCATAAATAACCAGAAAATTGTATGCCAGGTTATATCGATGTTTTTCAGTTGCTCCAGCTGAGAAGCATTTTCCTCTCCCAATAAATCTTTCGCAAACATGTAGACGATTATACCCACTCCTAAAAAAGTAGGCAGAAGAATCTTCCATAAACTTACTTTCGATGATTTATCAGTCATAAAGTTTTAATAAGGAATACAAAAGTAAACAATTTGAAAGAAAATCTATACATTTGAGAAGAATAGAGAGAATATATACAGATGGGAAAAATAATTCTTAAAATTATAGGGGTACTTTTAGCGATTGCAGTGGTTGTAATAGCCGGTTTCTTTTTTATCATTATAGCTTCTCTATCAGGGGAAGGAGATTTTTATGCTCCTTTTATTCTGATGGCAGGACTACTGTCAATTGTCTGGATTGTCACATTTGCTTTCGGTTCGTTACAAAGGAAGATGCTGTGGTATGGCTTATGTAGAATGGTTTTAGCTAGTATAATTGCGGTATTTATCTCTATAGAGACTCAAAGTTGTATAGCCATTATACCGGCAATCAACGAACAAGGGGTTGACCTGAGAATATATGAGCCTTTTAAGGAAGAGTCCAAAATTGCCCGCCTCGATGAAAAATCTTCATTGAGTATTTCCGATAGCCTCCCGCGTATCAACGGGGCTACGGCTATGTATCCTATGTATGCGTCTTTTGTGCAAGCGGTGTATTCGGCTGGGGATTATCCTTATTACAACAGTATCGTTCAAAGCGGTACTACTCCTGTTGCTTACGACGCCCTGATGGAAGGAGACGCTGATGTCATATTCTGTGCGTCGCCGTCTGCTGAGCAGGTTGAAGAAGCACGGTTGAGAAACCTGGAATTTCATCTCACACCTATCGGCTCTGAGGCTTTTGTGTTTTTTGTGAATAAAGAAAATCCGGTAGATGAGTTAAGTGTAGAGCAAATTCAGGGAATATATTCTGGAAAAATAACCAACTGGAAAGAAGTGGGAGGTAATGATGAGGGAATACGTGCTTACCAGCGCCCCAAGAACAGCGGAAGCCAGACTATGCTCGAAAAGATAATGGGGGAAGTGCCTTTAATGATGCCTCCGCAAAACAATATTGCAGGCGGTATGGGACATATTATAGACCGGACGGCAGACTATAAAAATTTCGGGAATGCCATTGGATACAGCTTCCTGCTGTTTGCAACGGAAATGGTGCGGAATAACGATATCAAATTGTTGAAAGTTAACGGCGTATATCCGGAAAAGAATACCATAAAAAATAAAACATATCCTTTTACGGGAGAATTTTATGCGGTAACAATAAGCAGGGATAATAAAAATGTAGAACGGTTGATAGAATGGATTCTATCTCCTCAGGGACAGTCTCTAATAGAAAAAACAGGATATGTATCTTTGAATTAAGAGAAAAAACTAATTTTATATAAAAAAAGTTATCATAATACTAAGTATATAGAAAACTATGTAATATATTTGCAAAAACAAACAAATCAAACCAGAATTACTATGGATTTTCATCGTAACAAGCCGATTTACTTACAAATTGTTGACGTGATTTCTCAGAAAATCGTCTCTAAGGAATGGAAAGAGGGTACCAAAATTCCGACAGTGAAAGAGCTTGCTAAAGAATTGGAGGTTAACCACAACACCTTGATGCGCTCTTTGGAACTGCTTCAGTCCGAAGAAATATTAGCTTCAAAGCGGGGGATTGGTATTTTCCTCACAAAAGATTCTTATCAGAATGCACTGACACTGATGAGAAGAACTTTTTATGAGACACAGGTCCCCGAATTTTTTGCGACAATGAATTCTTTAAAAATCACTTTGGGAGAATTGATAGATTTATACAAGAGTAATAAGAAGGCTAACGAAACCTCTTTTATCTAAACCGTTCGGGGGAGTTGGATAATTTGGGAAGTATACTATCTCCGGAAATTACTTTGTGTTTTGTAGCAAATGATTTAGTCCTTGTTTAAGGAACTTCTCAAAATCGAGTTCAAAATTTAGTGTAAAAACATTTTTGTGCAGTAAAAGGGCAATTTCTTCTATTGTCCAAAACCGTCCGTCGATAACTTCGCTGTTGTCGATAGAGATTTTGTCATTGTATATGGTAAAGTAGCAATAAGTCAGTTCCCGTTCTACATCTGTCTCGATAATATATTTAGTTATGTAGTGAGGAGTAAAACGGAGTAGTCCGAGTTCTTCACGGGATTCTCTCATAACTGCTTCTGCGGGACTCTCATTCAGGTCTATATGTCCTCCTACGGACGAATCCCATTTACCCGGCTGTATGTCTTTATCGTAAGAGCGTTTTTGTAGAAAAAGCTCACCTTCACTATTGAAAACATGGAGATGGATAACAGGGTGCAATAATTTAGAACCGTCGTGGCATTGGCTTCTGGTTGCTTGTCCTGTGATGTTGCCTTCCGCATCCACCAGCGGAAATATTTCTTCCTGTCGATTCATGCTTTTAAAATCCGTGAGTAACCAAGCGGTCTTCGAATATTCCGTTCCTGAATAACCATAATACAACATATCCGCCGGCCCCGTCGCTGTTTAAGGCGGTTATATAGAGGGTATCGGTTTTTCCGTCATAGTATGCCTTCGTGTAATCAAGGTTGGGTTCGTACAAATATTTGAAAGCCTTTTCCGGTAAGATTATTTTTCGATTGTTGATTAAAATCTCGAAAGCAGAATACTCTTTAAGCGGAATATTGCCGTCGGTGCCCCAAATCTTTGAATGATCTATATGAGTGAGGAACCCTTCCCGGTACTGGAAAGTATGTCCGGCTTTCTCAAATCTTGCATCCTCTATATTGATCCTGACAACGTTGCTCTGCATCAGTACCCGGTTATTACCCACATTTGCAACGGGTATATCTTCAAAACTGTCTATATTCTTCAATCTGGATTGGTGAACTTTACCTGTGAAGAGTACTCCTGCTTTTGAGTATTCGACTTCCCACCACATTTCCTCATTCATCGGATTAAGTACAAATACCGGACTCCCGTTAGATAAACGGTCTATGACATTATTATCATTATCCCTAATGTTCACATATCCATCATCATCCGAAATGATAAAAAATTCCTGAGCCTGTAAGGAAATGACAGATAGAAAAGTCAATAGAAATAGGTACTTTCTCATTTCAGCTTGCTGATATAATTTTGTAGTTCATCTTCGTTCATATTTTCGACAGAACCGTCGAATGCCAAACGGAAACTGCATCCTGATTTCCATTCCGAACATCCGAAGGCTGATTTCCCCCGGAGTATGGCTCCTTTGTTGCAGATAGGACAAACTAACTTCCGGTCAGCTCTATCTTCTGTATTTTCTTCTTTTTTCTTTTTCTTGCGGGGAGTTGTCTTTTTGGTCGCTTTCTCTTTTTTAACTTCTTCCTTTACAGCTTCTTCAATCGTAATCCGGTTTCCCCAATCCCTTTTTACATTAGCAACTATCTGCGATAGCATAGCTTTTAGTTCATCTATAAATATGCGGGGTTTGTATTCGTTGCGCTCTATCTGTCTCAGCTTCTTTTCCCACATTCCGGTCAGTTCTGCTGATTTCAGAAGTTCTTCCTGAATGGTCTGAATTAATTGTATGCCTGTTACTGTCGCCAGAAGGTTTTTTTTCTCCTTGCGTATATAATTCCGTTTGAATAAAGTCTCTATGATAGCTGCTCGGGTGGACGGACGACCGATGCCGTTTTCTTTCAGGGCATCCCTCAGTTCGTCATTTTCTACCAGTTTCCCTGCCGTTTCCATAGCCCTCAGCAGAGTAGCTTCCGTATAATATTTAGGCGGAGTAGTCCATTTCTCGGTCAGGGAAGGCACATGAGGTCCTCTTTCTCCCTTCTGAAAATCAGGGAGTATATATTCATCGTTTTTTTCGTCTTCGCCGTTGGCCTGCTCATTCCTTTGAGGTTTTTCGAAGACAACTCTCCATCCCGCATCCAGTATCTGTTTGCCTATGGTTTTGAATTCCACTTTTGCCGCCTCTCCCAATACAGTTGTTGTCGAGACCTTACAGTTCGGATAGAATACGGCTATGAAACGCCTTGCAATCAGGTCGTATACCTTGCGCTCATTTTCGGTAATGGCATTTGCCCTTACTCCCGTCGGAATGATGGCATGGTGGTCCGTTACTTTGCTGTTGTCGAAAACCTTTTTGGACTTTTTGATTTTAGAAGCTAATATCGGGTTCACCAGTTCCTCATATCCCGCCAATCCTTTAAGTGTATTAGGTACTTTCGGGTAAATGTCATCACTCAGATAAGTGGTATCCACACGTGGATATGTGGTAAGCTTTTTCTCGTAAAGTGATTGGATGGTTTTAAGCGTTTCTTCTGCCGAAAAAGCGAATTTCTTGTTACACTCTACTTGTAAAGAAGTCAGGTCGAACAATCTGGGAGGGGCTTCTTCCCCTTTCTTTATGGTTACGTTCGTTACTTCGAATTCCGATTCCCTGATTTCATTCAGAAATTTCTCCCCTTCTTCCTGGGTTGAAAAACGTCCTTTCGTAGCAGAAAAAGTGGTGTCCCTGTATATGGTTTTTAATTCCCAATAAGGTTCGGGTTTGAAATTTTCTATTTCCAGCTGTCTGTTTACAATCAGTGCGAGGGTAGGGGTCTGAACCCTTCCGATAGATAATACCGATTTGTTTTGCCCGTACTTTACGGTGTACAGTCTTGTCGCATTCATTCCTAAGAGCCAGTCGCCGATTGCCCGGGATAAACCCGCCTCGTAAAGCTTATCGAATTCGTTCTGATCGCGGAGCTTTTGAAATCCTTCACGGATAGCATCTTCCGTCAAAGAAGATATCCAGAGCCGTTTGACAGGACATTTGCATTTAGCTTTCTGCATTACCCACCGCTGTATCAGTTCTCCTTCCTGTCCCGCATCACCGCAGTTAATAACTTCATCGGCATTACTGATAAGGGTTTCTATAACAGAAAACTGTTTGGCAACACCGTCGTTGTCTATCAGCTTTATACCGAACCGCGGGGGTATCATCGGTAAAAGGTCTAACGACCAGCGTTTCCATTGCGGAGAATATTCATGGGGTTCTTTCAGAGTACAGAAGTGTCCGAAAGTCCATGTAACCTGATAGCCGTTGCCTTCTATGTAACCGTCTTTTTTGGTTTTAGCTCCCAATACATTTGCTATTTCACGGGCTACACTCGGTTTTTCTGCAATACAAACTATCATCTGTTGTTCTTAACTTTCAAACTATACACTTTTATATAATCATCGACCTG
>DQAM01000094.1 GCA_003523545.1 Dysgonomonas sp. | reverse complement strand
CAACAGGCTCAGGAATATTTTAAGGAGAAGTATGAGAATGCGCTAAATAAATTGAAACTTGCAAAATATGCCACAGAGGAGAAATTATATAAAGATGCTATATTTTTGCTACATCAGGCATGTGAAAATCTATTTTATGCTGTGCGGTTAGTCTTTACCCAACAAAACAGTAAACAGCACAATCTCACAAAACTATTAAACTCGGTCAAGAAATATTCCGATGAGTTTGGAAAAGTATTTCCGCAGGATACTCCAGAAGAAAAACGACTTTTTGAACTCATCAAGGCTGCCTATGTCAATGGACGTTACGACCCCGATTTTGTGGTTACTAAGGAGGATATAGATGCCCTTATTCCCAAAGTGGAATTACTTCGCGGCATTATCAAACGAATTTGTGAAGAGAAGATTGGAGAATATGATAGGATGGAGAGCTGATAAATAAATAAGCACCAAAAGAAATAGTCGATAATATTGATAAAATACGTCCTTTTTTTAATTATAATGATTTAACATCAGATGCAAATTGTCAGTAAAATACTCATTCCAAAAAACATTTGTGAAGGATTTCAAGGTGATTCATTTTTAATGGAATTTCCGTGCATAGACTGCAAAGAAAGAGTAAATACTGATTTATTGAATGGATATAATGACTTAGAAGACCTAATTGCTGTTAATGATATGTCTAAGGAATCCGTTGTAAAACAAGGGATGGCACAATTAAGAAAAAAAATCTATGCTTATTCAGGGTTATTTATAGTATACAATAATTTACCTGCTTATTATAAAATATTCCTTTGCAATAATTGCAAAAATAAGCATATAGCTGTATTTGGATTCGGAGAGAGTCAGCCCGGAAGAAATCTTTTATATATTTCAGGGGTGTGGAAAATAAAATAATGTAAAGTTTATTGCCTTTTACTATAATATCAATTTAAGATACCACGATTAAGTCTATTTTTTATTTTCTTTTTTCTCATTCAGCATTTCTTCCAGACGGATAAGCTGGTCGCGGAATTGTGCTGCTTCCAGAAATTCCAGTTTTTT
This sequence comes from Dysgonomonas sp., assembly GCA_003523545.1. Lineage (GTDB taxonomy): Bacteria > Bacteroidota > Bacteroidia > Bacteroidales > Dysgonomonadaceae > Dysgonomonas_A. Next base: position 3,583 of record DQAM01000094.1, on the reverse strand, counting down.
GGCAGCATCAGCCATTTGTTTTTTTGTCTTTTTGATAGCCTTCTCCAAATCGTCGGAAGACATCTTCGCCATATATCCGGTTTCGCTCTCGGCAACCTGCAAAGGTGAAAAATCGGGTTCGATATATGCTTTCGGTTTGTCGCTTTCCGATTGGCCCCTTTGACCTAATGCGGACACCTTTGCTTTCTGTATCTGGGTAGGTGTAATTCCGTGTGCTTCATTATAAGCCATCTGTATCTCGCGCCTACGGTTGGTCTCGTTTATGGTAAGCTGCATACTGTCCGTCATTTTATCGGCGTAAAAGATTACACGTCCGTTCACGTTACGTGCGGCACGCCCGACTGTCTGAGTCAAGGATCTATGAGAACGCAGGAACCCTTCTTTGTCAGCATCGAGTATAGCTACAAGAGATACCTCGGGTAAATCCAGTCCTTCACGCAAAAGGTTTACCCCGACAAGCACATCGAACATACCTGCTCGAAGTTCGTCCATAATCCGGACACGTTCGAGGGTATCTACATCCGAGTGAATATATTCACAACGAATGTCATTATTTAAAAGGTAGGTGGTAAGCTCTTCTGCCATCCGTTTGGTAAGGGTGGTTACCAAAACCCTTTCGTCCCTTTCCACACGGAGCTGTATCTCTTCCATCAAATCGTCTATCTGGTTGAGGCTGGGACGAACGTCGATAGGGGGGTCTAAGAGTCCTGTCGGCCGGATAAGCTGTTCTACAACAACTCCTTCCGACTGTATCAGTTCGTAATCTGCAGGAGTAGCACTCACGTATATAATTTGTTTGGCAATTGCTTCAAACTCTTCAAATTTCAAAGGCCTGTTATCTATTGCGGCAGGAAGGCGGAAACCATATTCTACCAGATTTTCTTTGCGGGAATGGTCTCCTCCGTACATAGCCCTTATCTGTGGAATAGTCACGTGGCTTTCATCTATCACAACCATGAAATCATCGGGAAAGAAGTCCAGAAGGCAGAACGGACGTGTTCCCGGCGCACGGTTGTCGAAATACCTCGAATAGTTCTCGATACCCGAACAGTGTCCTACTTCGCGAATCATTTCGACGTCGTAAGTTACACGTTCGTACAATCTTTTCGCTTCCAATGATTTTCCAATGGATTGAAAAAAATCAACCTGTCTTCCCAAATCGATTTCTATTTCTGCCAATGCCCTGTTGATTCTTTCTTTTGTCGTAACAAACAGATTCGCAGGGTATATCGTATAATCTTCAAATTTTTCGATTCTTAATCCTGTTAAAGGCTCGATACTTTCTATGCTTTCAATCTCGTCTCCCCAGAAAACCACACGTATAATCGTTTCGGCGTAAGCCAGAAAAATATCAACTGTGTCACCTTTTACTCTAAAATTTCCGTTAGTCAATTCGACCTCGTTTCTGGAGTAAAGGCAGTCTACCAAAGAACGTAAGAATACATCCCTTACCAATTTCTGTCCGACCTTTATATGGATCGTGTTGTTGCTGAAATCGTCGGGGTTACCGATGCCATACAGACACGATACAGAAGATACAACAATCACATCCTTACGTCCCGACAATAATGCAGAAGTTGCTGAAAGTCGCAGTTTTTCTATCTCGTCATTGATTGATAGGTCTTTTTCAATATAAGTATTGGTGGAGGGAATATATGCTTCGGGCTGATAATAATCGTAATAAGATACGAAATATTCTACGGCGTTTTCGGGAAAGAAACCTTTGAACTCGCTGTATAACTGTGCCGCCAGTGTTTTATTGTGGCTGAGTACCAAGGTAGGCTTCTCAACCTGCTGGATTACATTGGCAATGGTAAATGTTTTACCCGAACCCGTCACCCCCAGAAGGGTTTGGTAAGGAGTATCGGATTTTACCCCTTCCACAAGGGCTTTGATAGCCGCAGGCTGGTCACCTGTAGGCTTATATGCAGATGTTATCTTGAAATTCATAAATTACAGTGAATAAGATAACAAAGATAACTATAATATAGGAGAAATTGAAGTGAAAAGGGCTTGCTTTAGATTTGTTAGAATTTAAATCTCTTATGTCATAAAAAAGCCTAATAGCCAATAGAATACGGCAGCCATAAGAGCACTGACAGGAATAGTAAGTATCCATGCCGCAACCAAATCTTTGGTAACTCCCCAGCGGACAGCCGATAGCCGTTTTACCGCTCCTACGCCCATAATACTTCCTGATATAACATGCGTAGTACTTACAGGTACATGCAGAGCTTCGGAAATAAATAAAGTAATAGAGCCTGCCACTTGTGAACAAAATCCTTCGAGCGGAGTGATTTTAGTAATGCGGTTGCCCATTGTTTTCATAATTTTCCAGCCTCCCGTCATCGTTCCCAGCGCAATAGCAGTGAAGCATGAAAGAGGTATCCAGTCGTGCATGTCGGCCATGCTGCTCATCTGCAAGAAGTGGGGTAAACCCGGAATTCCCTGATTAGCGATAAGTGCCGCACCGATTATACCCATTACTTTTTGGGAATCGTTGAGTCCGTGTCCGATACTTAACGAAGCCGATGAAATAAGCTGCAATCCTTTAAACCAACGGTCGGCTTTTCCGGGTTTAGTTCTTTTTACTGCATGGAGTGTCAGGATGGTGATGATATTCCCGCTTATCATACCAATTACCGGGGCAACAACAATAAACAAGGCAATAATACCGACAGTCTGTAAATGTACCGACTGGAATCCTGAACCAGCAATAGCTGCGCCGGCAAAACCTCCTATCAGCGTATGTGAAGAAGATGAAGGAATACCCAGTCTCCAGGTGATTAGGTTCCAAGTAATGGCAGCTATAAGTCCGGCTATAACTACATGAGAAGTTACAAACTGTGTCTCTACTGTCTTGGCCACGGTATTTGCGATACTTTCGCCAAAACCTCCTAAGAAATGAACGGCTATAAAGTAAGCTACAAAGTTGAAGAATGCCGCCCAAAGAACGGCTTGTGTAGGTGTTAGTACCTTTGTGGATACGACGGTGGCTATGGAATTGGCCGCATCGTGAAAACCATTTATAAAATCAAAAATAAGTGCAAATACTATTATGATTATGATTAATGTCATCAGTTATACTATGGTTTTATGAGTATTTAATGATGATGGTCTTAACGATCTTCCCTACATGTTCCTGAGTGTCCGTAGCTCTTTCGAGCTCGTGAAGGATATCTTTCAGCTTAATGATTTCGTTGGCGTTGGTTTCGTTTTTGAAAAGGTCGATCAAAAAAGTTTCGTAAATGTCGTCGGCTTTTGATTCTATGCTGTGCAATTCCTCTACATATTCCTTTATTTTTTCGGGAGCGCTTTTCAATACGTCTAGTTCGTCTATAATCTTGACGATGTATTCTGCCGATTCGCGTACTTTAAGAGCCAGTTCACGCGCACACTCCGGCATTACCTTAGGCTTATACAGCATTATCCTCTTGGCGCAGCTATTGATATGGTCGACCACATCGTCCATACGGTTGGAGAGGGTATTGATATCCTCCCTGTCGAAAGGAGTAATAAAGGTATTGTTGAGCTCCTCATATAGTTTATTTTCGAGGGCATCACCCCTACGCTCCTGGTCTTT
>DQAM01000089.1:1806-4242 GCA_003523545.1 Dysgonomonas sp. | reverse complement strand
AAGAAAGCCTGTCGTACTCACGATGGGCTTTTTCTTTAATACATCAATCGTAAAAAAACAAAATAAAATATAGAATGAAAAAATTTAATGTCGATTCAAACGGTTTTTATGGGGAATTTGGAGGGGCTTACATTCCTGAAATTCTTTATGATAATGTTGAGAAGTTGAAAGATGCCTATCTCAAGATATTGGATGACCCTGCTTTTCAGAAAGAGTATCACGATTTACTCCGCGATTATGTGGGACGCCCTTCACCTCTTTATCTTACCAGAAGATTATCCGAAAAATACGGCTGTAAAATCTATTTGAAACGTGAAGACTTAAATCATACGGGAGCACATAAAATAAATAATACTATCGGTCAGATTCTTTTAGCCCGTAGGATGGGGAAGACACGAATTATCGCTGAAACTGGAGCAGGCCAACATGGCGTGGCAACGGCTACCGTTTGTGCTCTTATGGATATGGAATGCATCGTTTATATGGGAGAAACCGATATTAAGCGTCAGCATCTTAACGTTCAGAAAATGGAAATGCTTGGAGCAAAGGTAGTACCAGTAACAAGTGGTAACATGACCCTTAAAGATGCTACAAACGAAGCTATCCGCGACTGGTGCTGTAATCCTTCCGATACTTATTATATAATAGGTTCGGTAGTAGGGCCTCATCCTTATCCCGATATGGTGGCACGTTTGCAGGCTGTAATCAGCGAAGAAACCCGTAAACAGCTGAAAGAAAAAGAGGGGAGGGAAACGCCTGATTATGTGATAGCTTGTGTAGGCGGAGGAAGTAATGCCGCGGGAATGACTTATCATTTTCTGGATGATGAAGATGTAAAAATCGTATTAGCGGAAGCGGCAGGAAAAGGAATTGACTCGGGTGAATCGGCAGCCACTATTCAATTGGGAAGACTGGGTATCATTCATGGTTCCAAGACACTGATAATGCAGACCGAAGACGGACAGATTGAAGAGCCTTATTCTATTTCGGCTGGACTTGATTATCCGGGTATCGGACCTATACACGCATATCTGGTGAAAACTGGACGTTCGGAAGTATTGTCGGTTACAGATGATGAAGCGATAAAATCTGCTTTTGAATTGACAAAACTTGAAGGGATTATTCCTGCTATCGAATCGGCTCATGCTTTAGGTGTACTTGATAAGAAGAAATTCAATCCCGAAGATGTGGTAGTAATTTGTCTTTCGGGACGTGGCGATAAGGATATGGAAACTTATATAGATATTAGAAAAAGCTTATAATTAAGCCCCCTGAATCCCCCACACGGGGACTTTTATTCTTCCCCTTGGGGAGGTTAGGAGGGGCTTGTAAAAAAAATATTATGAAAATAAAAATACAAACCCATACGAAAAGACTTTTGGCAGACCTTCAGACACCTGTAGGCATCTATTTAAAAATAAGGGATATATATCCTGAGTCTGCTTTGCTGGAAAGTTCGGATTATCATGGTGGAGAAGATAGTTTTTCCTTTATCTCTTTCGACCCGATAGCACGGTTCAAAGTAGAAGACAATATGGTAATCAAAGAATATCCGGCTAATAAAATCCAGAAACATTCGCTAAAAGAAACCGAAAAATTGACGGAAGTCTTTCAGGATTTTATGAATGACTTTGATGTAAAGGGGGAAAATCCGACGGGCATAAACGGATTTTTTGGTTATACATCTTACGATGCTATCCGTTATTTTGAATCGGTAGACCCTGTTAATAAAAAACATGATAATTCGGAAGTTCCCGAATTTTACTATATCCTGTACCGATTTACTATAGTTGTCAACCACCTGAAAAATGAACTGACCATAGTTGAGAACCTTTTAGATGGTGATATTTCCAATATCGAAGATCTGGAAATGATTTTGAATAACAATAATATAGCCGTTTATAATTTTGAAAATGTGGGCTCCGAATCCTCGTATATTTCCGACGAGGAGCATATCGGAATGATTCGGAAAGGAATACAGCATTGCAAACGTGGTGATGTTTTCCAAATTGTACTTTCACGTTGCTTTACACAAAAATTTATCGGTGATGAGTTCAATGTTTACCGCACTTTACGTTCCATAAATCCTTCCCCTTATCTATTTTATTTCGATTTCGGTTCTTTCCGTGTGTTCGGCTCTTCACCCGAAACGCATTGCAAGATAAAGAAAGGACGGGCTTATATAGACCCCATTGCGGGAACCTATTTCCGTACAGGAGATGATGAAAAAGACCGTATTTTATCGGAAAATCTTTTAAAAGATGAAAAGGAAAATGCGGAACATGTAATGCTGGTAGATTTGGCGCGTAACGATTTGAGCCGTAATTGCAGCGATGTAAAGGTTGAATTTTACAAGAATGTGCAGTTTTATTCTCATGTTATTCATCTGGTGTCGCGCGTAAGCGGAAAAGTAAATAAAGGAACGAGCAGTATTCA
>DQAM01000089.1:0-1624 GCA_003523545.1 Dysgonomonas sp. | reverse complement strand
CAGGTATTTGCCGATACTTTTCCTGCGGGAACATTATCGGGAGCGCCTAAGGTTCGTGCTATGCAATTGATACGTGATATTGAACCTGCCATGCGTGGTGTTTATGGAGGATGTATCGGGTATATCGGTTTCGACGGGGATTTGAATCAGTCGATAACTATCCGTACTTTCTTAAGCAAGAATAATACGCTTTATTATCAGGCAGGAGGAGGCATTGTTGCTAAATCGACTCCCGAAACAGAAGTGATGGAGGTGAAAAATAAGCTTGGAGCTTTAACCAAAGCTGTAAAATCAGCAGAAAATTTGAAAAGCTAATTTGTATGAAAGCATTATTGATAATAGATATACAAAATGATTATTTCGAGGGAGGTGCCATGCCTTTAGTGGGTGCATTCGAAGCCGCACAGAAAGCTAAATCAGTACTTGAACATTTCAGAAAGAATAGTTTGCCTGTAATTTTCATTCAGCATATTGCGGCTCGTCCCGAAGCGGGGTTCTTCCTTCCTGATACAAAGGGTGTAGAAATTTACGAAGGGATAAAGCCTCAATCACAAGAAAAGGTAATCGTTAAGTATTTTCCGAATAGTTTCAGGGAAACGAATTTGGATGAATACTTGAAAAACCTGAAAGTCGATGAATTGGTAATAACGGGTATGATGACGCATATGTGTGTAGATGCTACTACACGTGCCGCTAAAGACTTAGGATATGATTGTATGGTGATTAGCAACGCTTGTGCAACCCGAGATTTAGAAATATTCGGAGAAAAAGTAAAAGCACAGGAAGTTCAGAAATCGTTCTTAGCAGCTTTGGATTATTTTTATTCGGATGTGGTAATGGCAGAAGATTATTTGGCTAAAAATTAAGAGAAGCAAAATGAAAATATTGATATTCGATAATTACGATTCCTTTACATACAATCTGGTTCATTTAGTGAAAGAATTGGGATATACAGATGTGGATGTCGTAAGGAACGACCAGATAGATTTAGCTGATGTTGCTAAATATGACAAGATAATATTATCTCCCGGTCCGGGTATTCCGTCCGAAGCGGGATTGTTACTTCCTTTAATAAAAGAATACGCAGCCATAAAATCCATATTAGGAGTATGTCTTGGACATCAGGCAATAGGAGAGGCTTTCGGGGCAAATTTGAAAAATCTGGAAAACGTTTACCATGGAGTTACGTCCAATGCTGAAATCATTAAGGATAGTTATCTTTTCGATGGATTGGATAAAAATCAGGAAGTAGGGCGTTATCATTCATGGATTGTGGATAGTAAGGATTTGCCCGATTGTTTTATAGTAACGGCAAAAGACTATAACGGACAAATTATGGCGATGTCGCACAAAGAATATGATGTGCATGGAGTGCAGTTCCACCCCGAATCGGTTCTAACTCCTAACGGAGTTAAGATTATAAAGAACTTTTTGGTAAAGGTTTAATATATTAAACTGCTATGGAATATAAAGAAGAACTGGATTTTCTTTTGGTATATGATAAATTGAATGATAGGCGAATATTATGTAAAAATGAATTACATAATATAAAGAATAAATATGATAATATTCCAGAAAGTTATCTTGATTTTTTATCCATAATTGGAGCAAGATCGGAAGAGCG
>DQAM01000121.1 GCA_003523545.1 Dysgonomonas sp. | reverse complement strand
GAAGCCGGTTACAGGCATGATACATCTTTTGGAATCGAAAGAATATCTATAAGGCCATGTTTGGGAAAGCTCTTCGGCACGGGCGTTCTTGTACCAGTTTTTTTTATCTTTTTCGACTACGGTTTTCCAGTCTTTGGTACGTGACGATATGAGACCCCAGCGCATGGGTTGCAATTCTTCCGATTCGGTAACGATACTTATATAGGGAGAACTGTAAGCCGGAATATTATATGCTCCGTCAGTAAGATCCATTATCTCACCATTACGACGCTTTTCTTCCATTATCTCTTTCCAGATTTCTATGACATTGGTTTTGCGTCCGTATTTTCGTGCGAGTGCATCTGCCCGCTTGCTATTGCTGCTGTTGAAACACATATAAACTTTTTGAATGATTACTTATAACAAATCAGACGGGTATTTGTAAACAGATTTAGGGTTATTTTTCAGTTCCGGATTTAAAAAGAGTAGAATAAGGGTTCGCATTCAGTGCTTCATACGGTCTTTTATTTATGAATACATGGCGAAAAACAGTGTTCCTGTTTACCGGTCTTATAATGGATTTTGACGCTCTATACCGCAGGTCATTTTTTAAGATGACTTTCAGCAATTCATTTTGTGTCGCTTCGCAGGCTTTAGTTATCTCGCGGCATTCCGTTTTCAGGATGCAATTATTTTCTTTAAGCACTCTAAGAATAGACTTTTCGAGGGTTTTGTTGCATTTTATTTTTAATAATTTATCAATAGTGTTTTTCCCATCAGTCAGAAGGATACCGAAGTCTTTTTCAGCGCAAAACTTAATAAGACCTTGCATCTTTGTTTGCACCCTGTGGTCAGTCATCCCCGGTAAGTCCTTAATTTCAACCATGATTATTTCTCCTGTTACCAGATAGATTGCAAAATCGGGGGTGTAGGTATCTTTTATTTTCCCCCGCCAGTATGGAACCATGCAAGGTTGTTCCCAGTAAAATCTGACTTTTGGAGCTTGCTCTAAAAATAAGATAAAATTGAGTTCAAGCCCTGATTCATACTGAATATTGCGATTGCATTTTTCAGAATAATACACTCCGCTTTTATACCGTGAGTCTTCACAAACCCTGCGTTGGGGTTGGAGCATCTCAAAAAAGTCAATATCAAATGTCCTTTTCTGTCCCGGCCATATTGCTTTGCTAAGTATTTTATTCTGTTTTTGCACCATAATGTTTTTGCGGTATCTTAAACACATTGTCCTATTAAAATTCGGTTATCCCAGTTGGAGAGTGGATTTTCAGAAAGCATATTGCGCTGTAAAGCCGTATAATTGCTTTTTGTTATTTCCGCACCCATTCGTAGATAACGGCTGTCCAGATTCAATCCTCCATTGACTTCATCTACCACTTGCTGTAAACGTTCCATTTTTTGACGGTAAACAGGATCTGTCGTATCGTATATATTAGCCTGTCGGGCATTTTCAGGTACTAATTTCCCGAGTGTTACTTCCGCTTTACGAAACTCGTATTTATACTGTCCGGGACGGTAACGCGGATACAATTTCTTTAAGAGTTCTATTCCATAGGGAATTAATTCAGATGTCGTATGGGTTGGGAAAGGTAGTTCCATTTTCAGGCTACGAAAACATTCCTTCCATTTGTCTTTCCGGTTATCTGTGCGGATCATCACATAAAGCGTTTGAGCACAGGAGCCTTGCTTCCGTAGCTTGCGGGCGCAGGAATCCAGATAACGGACAACGGCAGCCTGTAATTCCTCAAATTCAGTAACAGTATGGCGGAAAGCCCGCGATGTACACACTTCTTTCTTATCGGGCAGCATCATTTCCAGTTCAAGGCAGGATACCCCATTGAGTTCCATCCACAACCTTTCTCCCATAACGGTCATTTTCTTGCGTACCCATTTTTGCGGCATACAGGAGAATTGGTAAGCATTTTCTACTCCTTCTCGCAGAAGCAATTCTTCGTATGAATCGCCAATCCCCCATACGTCTGCAATGGCTAATTCTTTCAATGCTTCCACACGGTCGGAATCGCTATCAATTATATACAAACCCTTACGGTCTATATCTGTTTTTGCCAGTTTATTTGCGGCTTTTGCCAATGCTTTGGTGGGTGCAATACCTAGGCAGATAGGCATACGGATGTTGCGGGCAGTAGAACGTACAATCTCCCGTCCGTATTTTTCCAGCCCGTTATTCTGAAAACCTGTCAGGTCGAGAAAAGCCTCGTCGATGCTGTACACTTCCATCCGATCAACATACTGGGAGAAATGTCGCATCATTCGGCTGGATACTTCGCCGTACAGTTCATAATTGCTGGAAAAAGTAGCGATACGGTTCTCACGAATCAGGTCGGTCAGATCGGACAGGATAGTTCCCATCTTAATGTCGAGTGCTTTTGCAGGCTTGTTCATAGCTATGGCGCAAATATCATTATTAGATGCTACGATTACAGGCCCTTCGCGCAACCATGGTTTATAAATGGTTTCTACACTACAATAGAATGAATTACCGTCCGCATGCCCGAACATTTTAGGTGCTTTTGTGGTCATCATTTTTTCCTCTTTCCTTTCTGCTTGCGCTGTCTGAGTTGTCTTACCGATACGGTAATGATTCCCCAAACGATTAATTCATTTTCTTCTGTGATGCGAATAGGTTTATATTCTCTATTTCCGGGAAGTAGCCATAATCCTAAATCATCTTGCTTAATATATTTAAGTGTAAAACCGTCATCGGTATATGAAACAGCGAGATCTCCATTGTTCGGTTCCAACGATGAATCAATAATAACAGAATCGTTATCATGTATATCATCTTCGAGCAGGGAAAACCCTGCCACCTTGCCGAAAGTGGTTGAAAGCGGATTATGGATAAATTCTTCGTTCAGGTCAACCACGCCTTTCACGTCATACTTATAATCAGGATTGTAACCCCAGCGTATCGCTCTCTTGGGTTTGGTGAGATGTTTCACATCAGGCTCCCTGCGCGGTTCATAAATAAGTGTGCGCCGTCCCTTGTAACGTCTCACTTTCAGAATGGTGGTCACGATACCCAATATGTAAGCATTACTGTCTTCACACACTTCTACCCGCTCTTTACTTGCCCCTTCGACAAGGAAAATACCTCCTTTTCTTTCGATATACTTCAGCATCCTATCGCCGTCTATTACACATAAGGCCAGGTCACCATTTATCGGCCGCAACGATATGTCTATAAGAATACCGTCACCTTTTTCCAATTCTTCTTCGGACAGATAATACGATTTTATCCGTGCGAAGTATGTTGCTCCGGGATTTAAAATAAGTGTCTCGTTCAGGTCTATGGTATCTTGTAAATAGTCCTGAGCAGGTGAAGGGAATCCTGCCGGTATTCCGTCATCAATATAGGGTATATGTACAGGTTTTCCCGGTTCAATCCTGTAAAGATCGAATGTCTCTTTCATCTTTGCGTATGGTATAAGCAAATCAGGTAACGGTATTTCCATACCGCTACTTAAAGGTTTATGTATATATTAGTTGATTGGACGGAATATCATTCCGCCTGATTTGAATAGTTCTTACCGCTTATTTTTCTGTTACCTCCTTTTTCGTAATACAATAATAGAAGATTTTTCCGGAATAAGAGAAATAAAAAGGGCGCTTTAACAAGTGCTAAATAGCCAAATTATATTAAAGTATGGAATAAATCATGTAAGAATAGCTCTGTAAATGATGTTTTTAGAGTTTATGTATTGTTTTATATTGATTTATAAGAATATCTTTGTGTTACAAAAATTATTAATACACTCATTGATTTGATGGTTATATGGTTACACCTCATTATACTGAAGAATATTATTGTACTAAATGTAAAGAAAGTAAAAATCGGTTTGATGTTGATAAAACATGGATTTGTCCTGTGTGCGGTAGCTACGTTCATATTAGGATTATAACGGAAGATAAAGATCAGGCGTGTATCAGGATTTTGCCAAAAGATTTAAAGCCAGATGATTATATTCTGATGAATAGAAATGACCAATATCGCCAGATATTTGCAGTTAAAGAATTAGACGATAAGATTCAGCTTAATGTCGAAAAATATGGGAGTTGGAGAATTCCTAAAAATATGTATGTACTAAAATTGATTGGTGGATGGTATATAAAAAAAGCTGGAGGCAAATTATAAATAATTTTGATATATTTTACTACATCTGCCTCCCATACCTCCTTTTCTTCTTTTTCTTACGGCGTGGCAATGGCTTATCATCTTCGGAATGATGCCCTGGCTCCGGCATAAGTATTGAGAATATTCCCCCTGTTGCACTATCATCCGATGAATGACTATACCCTCGTTGTTTGTCGGGTGTATTATTTTCTGCCTGCTGATAGAAATCTTTTACCGGACTTGTCATTTTTTGTTTGGCTTCTTGTTGCTTACCGCCAAACATATCATTAAACACATTAGCTGAAAACTCTTTGCCCAACCGGGAACCGTTCAATACAGTACGGGTAGTATGATCTATAAATGTTGCTCCATATATCCGGTCATCTTCATTTCTTCGGAAGAAGATCGGAATACCCTGCTTCCGCAGTTCCGCTCGGAACTCGCTCTCACTCCGGCAGCTTGCTTTCGCTTCAGCTACGAATTTTAAGGTATGGGCTTTCAGATTCTTGGTTTTAATCCTCTCGGCAGATTTTGCCATCCGCTTTTCCAATCCGTCATAACCGACCGTTTTTCCAAAAATAGAAGACTTCAACGGTGTGCCAACCTTATTACCATCACTATCCATTGCTGAGTATAACAATCCCCGATACGGTTTGCCTTTAACTTCTCCTTTTAGTTCTTCCAGGTGTATATTATATAAGGAAAGCACAGCTTTATATTCACCCATCGACTGAAAGTTGTACATGGATGCCAACGGTTTTATAACCGATGCAATCTGCTTTTTAAGATTACCCTTTGAAGCATCCACCGGGGTAAGCTCCCATTGTTCACCCTGCTTTTGCCCTTCAGCCGGATGTAGATTATACTCCTTTTCCAGTTCTATAGTAATAGCCTTGCTGCGTTCATGCTCTTTCCCGTCGAAAACTTTACGTCCATCGCTTTTTACCCGTAGCGAAACGATGTGCAGATGTTCCCGCTCAATATCTTCATGTTTGAATATCAGGTAAGGCTGGTCACCATACCCTAACCGCTGCATATATTCCCTGCCGATGTCCGCCAGTTGTTCATCCGTTAACACATCCTCTTTATGAGGATTCAGGGAAACGTGGAAAACAGGCTCTTCTGTGCGGAAATGTCCCGGAACAAACTGCATAAAATCATTCATACACTCCGTAACACTGAAATGCCCGTCTGCCGGTTGGAAGACAAGATTGGCTCCCAAAATCTTCCCCAAACCTGCATCCACCTTTTCCTGATTGTAAGACAATGCGCCGTACAGGTTACTACCGATATTTATTTTGGCGACCATTTTTCTCTAAACTCTTCTGATAATTCCACAATTTTCTTACCAATTTCAGCCAGTTCTTTGGTGGCGTTTTCCAATTTATAGAGCAGAGCAAGTGCTTTTTTCTCCGAATAATTAGAATGCAATTCTTTCACCGTCTGATTATAATTTACGCCTACAGCACGGAACTGTGCAAAAAACGATGTTAGTTTTGTGGCATACTCTAAAGCTGCACGGTCGGTTTTTACAACACGGAACTCATCGCCGAACACACGGGCAGCAATGAAACGAGCTTTCGATTGCAGACCTGATTGCTCGAACATCGTCAGGAACCTGGCATGTTCCACTGCGGTGAAGTTTACCGAATAACGGTAATTCGCCGGGTCGTTTTTGGGGTTTCTACCCCCTTTACCCCGTTTTCGGGGTGTACTTTGATTTTCTTTCATACGTCGGATTTTTTAGTGGTACAATCCGTCGTCAGGCAGCCTTGCCGTCTTAAAAATCATCGCTCGAATGATTCGTTATAAGCAACCGACTTCGGAGGTTGCGCCCCCCGGAGGGGCAAGCGTTTTTTGCAGCAGAACTTGTTTCGTGCAGCAAAAAACACAGCTTGCTATTTGCTATGACGCAAATAAAATCTGTCCGCAGGGACAGATATTTGAGTGAGCGAAAAACCGTTAAGAAGGAGGCTGAAAAACCTGCCGACCTTTTATGCAGCAAAGTTACTGGGTAAAGTAACAAGCTGTACAATAGACTACTTAGCCACTCGCTTCCAAATCGGCGCAACTCGCTACCACCAACGTAAAAAGTCATAATCACACCATTTTTAGTGTGTTTATTTGCCTTCGTATTTGATTGTATGTACAGACAGTCGGACAGTTCAACAGAGAACTGAACGGATATAAAAACAGACAATCAGCCTTATGTAAAAACAGACGTATATATGATTGAACGGATAAACGGACGTTCCAATGGCTAAACGTTCCAACAGCCAAACAGCTAAACATCACAACGGCTAATCAGCTAAACGGCTGTACGGACAAACAGCTAAACGGACGGATAGCTGGAAATGCAGACAATCAAACAGATGTACGGACGAATGGCTATACAGATAGCTGACCGAGCATACAAATAGTATAAACATTAAAATTTCAGAACATGGAAAAGAAAACATTGAACGTGGCATTTTCCACCCAAAAGGGCGGAGCCGGAAAAACAACGCTTACCGTACTGGTGGCAAGCTACCTGCACTATGTAAAAGGCTACAATGTAGCCGTGATCGACTGCGACTATCCGCAGCACTCCATCGCCGAGATGCGTGAGCGGGATTTAAAAACCGCTATGGATGACGAGTTCTACAAGCTGATGGCGTATGAGCAATTTACATCGCTGAGTAAAAAAGCCTACCCAGTAATCGAGAGCAGCCCCGAAAATGCGCTGGAAGATGCCGCCGAATTGCTGAAGGAAACACAACCCGATTTTATCTTCTTCGACCTGCCCGGAACAGCAAACAATCCGGCGGTGATCCGCACACTGAAAGAGATGGATTATATTATTGCGCCTATCAGTGCGGACAGGGTAGTTCTTGAAAGTACCCTGCAATATGTGGTCGTTATCAATGATACACTTGTCACTACCGGAAAATCGAAAATTAAATCTATTCACTTGCTATGGAACCTTGTAGATGGCAGGGAGAAAACTGAACTCTATCAGGTGTATGAAGAAGTTATCGAACAACTCGGTTTCCCTGTTTTCAACACATTCCTTCCTGACAGTAAACGCTTCCGGCGCGAACAATCTGTTAGCCATAAAGCTCTATTTCGTTCCACGATTTTCCCTGCGGATAAAACGCTTGTGAGAGGTAGTAACCTGGATACTATGATTGATGAATTACTGGAAATCTTAAAATAAACCATTATGCCGAAAGATAAAGATGTAAACCTGAATGAAATTGATGAAAACTTTATCATTGCCTCATTCAAAAACAAGGACAGGCGGAATAATCCCAGTTCCGAACCACGTCCATTGATTCCACCCGAAGAGAATGTACAAAGTACAGAAGAAACAGCACAGCCAGTCCGTGAGGAAAATAAACGGAAAAAGAGCAAGGCTCCCGATTACGAAAGCCTGTTTATACAGGAAGTAAATATCACTGCCCGTACCGGGAAATCGGTATATATCCGTAAAGAGCATCACGATAAGATTATGAAAATCGTGCAGGTAATCGGTAAGAACGAAGTTTCTCTCTTCAGTTACATTGCTAATGTATTGTCGCATCATCTT
>DQAM01000125.1:1195-6872 GCA_003523545.1 Dysgonomonas sp. | reverse complement strand
AAATCTTTTTCATTTTTATTCTGTTTTTATTGTTATTTGATACTATTTTTTAATGGTACGCTGATTGCGCAAAGTTCGCAGTTTTTTTTTCTTATTTTTTATTTTCATTCTTTTTTTACCCTGGGACGAAGCCCGGGGCTGATTTTTTTATGTTTATTTCTTGTTATTTTCCAAAGTTGCGGCTTACGAATGGGAGGATGAGATAGAGCCCTGAGTGCCAATACTCATTGTCGTGTCCGCCGTCGCGTACACAGAATTGGCAGGGGATGTGGCTGGCACTCATTGCCCGGAAGAAGTCTATGTTGGTATAGAGCAGGAAGTCGTCATCGCCACAGTCTATGAACCATTTGATGGTGCACAGTTGTCGTTTTTGGATGTCGTTTGCTTCTGCTACGTAGGTGATGCAATTATGCTGCTGTACGGAGCGGATAAGCTGTGCCATTTTTTCTTTGCCGTCGGCAGGTAGCCCGGGAGGTGCGGGCATGTCCGGCAGGGTCATGCCTGAACTTATGGCATATACGGCGCAGTACATGTCGCTATAGCGCTGTGCATAGCCGGTTGCTCCATTGGCTCCCATGGATAGTCCGGCTAAGGCGCGGTTTTGTTTGTTGCCCGTCACGCGGTAGGTGCTTTCTATGTAAGGCAGAAATTCCTGATAGAAAAAGTCTTCGTAGGACCATCCGGGCATGTTGTAGCAGCCGTTCCATGCTCCCTGGGCGAAGTCTCCTCCTGCATTGGGGGTTACGATAATCATTTCACATGTTTCGCCGGAGGCTACCAGCCGGTCCATGACGTCTTTGGCGCACCGGCCTTCAAACCAACTGGTGTTTGTCCCTCCCATGCCATGGAGGAGGTAGAGGATGGGGTATTTGCGGGTTGTTTCTGTGTCGTAGCTTTTAGGAAGATAGATTGTGTAAGCTCTGTGTGTTTCCAGCACTTTGCTGTAAATACTATCGGTTACGACTTTGCTTGGGGTTCCCCAGCCGGGATATTTGGTGAAGGTAAAGAAATCGTCGAGTGAGCCGTATATACCGAGGTTGCTGAAGAATGCTTTTTTCATCCATTTTTTTGGAAATGTGTATCCTATCTGCATCTGCTTGATTTTGAATAACGAACCGTCGTATACTAATGCATCGGATACCTGATATTTGTCCATGTTGTTGGCTCCGGCCCGTGGTATTGTTCCTGCAGTATTGGTTGCTGTCCAGCGGTTGTCATAGAATACTTCTTTGAGTTTGTTGGATGCCGGATTGTCGGGTTTATTGATGCAGTTGAAAATATCATTGTCTTGTGAGCCGGTTCCAAAGATGGTTAAGTCGATACCTTTCCATACGGCTGTGAGGGTAATGCCGTATGTAAAGTCGGGGATTGCATCACCGATATAATCCAGGTCGCCGTCGTTGAGGCCGCCACTTTCATCCAGGTCGTGGAAAGCAGGGTCGCCGGTTTCCGGGTCGACGCCTTTGAATTTGTATCCACGGAAGTAATATCCGGGATATCCCTGTTCGAAATAGGTTATTGTACTGGAGTGGAAATTTACTCCACTGAGGCGTGTGATGGATGGGTCGATGTAGGTAACTTTGTTTTTAAGTGTGGCTAGATTTCCACGAATGGCATAAGTAAAGTCTCCGATATTGTCGCGCCAGCCCAATTCAAATTCCCAGCCTTTGTTGGTTACATTTCCGGCTCGCATGGGCGAGGAAATTCCGCCGATGATTAAAGAGGGGGTTGTTCCGGTTACAAGCAGGTCTTTTGATTTTTTCTCAAAGTAATCAAGGCTGAATGTTAACCGGTCATTGAGGAACCGGGAGTCGATACCTATATTGATTTGTTCGGAAGTTTTCCATTTTAACTTATCGTTTCCCATAGTGAAGGAAGATACACCTGCCACATACTTGCTGCCTAATACGAAGGGGAAAACATTACCCAATGCCGTATCTATGCTGTATGGGTAGTTTTCGAGCGCAGCCAGGCTTCCGTTTTGTCCCCAGCTTGCGCGGAGTTTGAGACTGGAAATCTGCTTTTTTACGGGTCCAAAGAAGGTTTCTTCGGAGATAGTCCATCCGGCAGAAACAGCGGGAAAGTATCCCCAGCGGTTGGTGGAAGGAAGAAGGGCGAGGTCAGCTGCATCTGCACGCAGAGAAGCCTGTATCATATAACGGTTGTCGTATTCATAACCGATACGTCCGAAGTAGGAGTATTTGGCCGAACGTAATTTTTCTCCGGCTACTCCTTTGGTGGCTGAGGCTGAGCCGTAGTTGGGGAAGTAGAATAATGGGTAGTTTTTTTTCAGCGCATCTTCATCGTTAGCAGAGAGACTGCCGTAAACATACTCGCTTGTTGATTCCTGATAGGACATACCTGCCATTCCGGTGATGGTATGGTTGCCGAAAGTGTGTGTATAATTGGCAAAGTTTTCCCATTGATAATAAATATTAGTTGTAGATGTAGTATTATGGCTTACATAATCACGGCTCTGGACTGAATTGCCATAGAAAGGCAAATCAGTTCCGAACTGGGGTGTACCGCTGAGGCGATAGCCCAAACGGGATGTGTAGGTAAATCCTTCGATAGGATTGAAATCGGCATAGATAGAGCCGTTTATATTGAAACCGCTGGATTTGCCAATATTGTTGTCACGCATAATCATAGGATGGTATTGCTCGCATTGCTCGCCGGCGTAGAATTTGGATACTGCAAAGTAGTCTCCATTTCCATTTTGCAATAAATGTTTACCGCTATTTAAAGCGTTTAACATATTCGACGGTAAATCTTCGTAGGTGTAGGTGTCAGGCGTGAGAGGGTCTAGCATGAGTATGGATGTTAACAGACTTCCATATTCATTGTTGGTGGATACATTGCGTACACTGTATTTTTCGACCTGATTGGTAGTCCCTACTTTTATCCATGGCTTTATCTGGTATTCCGAATTGATGGCAGCAGTGAGCCGATTATATACCTCGGCTTTTCCTCTTACAATTCCATTATTATCGAGATATGTGAGGAATAGGTAGTAGTTTCCTTTGTCATTTCCATTTGTAAAAGAGATATTGTGTTTTTGCATGTGGCTGTTTTCAAACGCGGCATCTGTCTAGGCCGTGTTGGTGGTTCCGTTCCAATTTTTGAGCAGGAAGTCTTGGGTAAAGGTGTTGGATTCTACCATATAATCGATGTATTGTTCGGCATTAAGCATTTTTGGAATACGTGCCAGAGATTGAGAAGACCTCTGGAAGTCGTAAGTAATTTTTCCCTGACCGGCTTTTCCTTTTTTAATGGAGATAAGGATGACGCCGTTTCCGGCTTCTGCTCCGTAGCTGGCTGCTGAAGCTGCATCTTTCAGTACTTCCATGGAAGCGATGTCATTGGGATCTATGCCGCTGATGTCGCTAAGGCATACTCCATCCACTACATATAGCGGGTTGGAAGAGACATTTGAGGAGTAACCACGCACACGTACTGTTGGGGATGAGCCTGGGGCGGCAGATGTCTGGATGACCTGCACACCTGCAGTTTTTCCTTGCAGGAAAAGGATTTTTTTGCCACCGCAAGTGAATTCTCCCGAAACCTTGATTTGATATTTTATAATTTATAAGGGTGTTATAAAATACCAAATAACATACAATATCTTTTACCACATTTATATTAAAGAAAAACTAAAATAATAACAAATGAGTTATGCACAATCAATTAATTTAAAAAAATATCAGAATATGGTTTTGTAAATATAATATATCACCTCACTATTATTATAAATAATGAGGTGATATATTAAAAATTGAATAAGCTCTTTTATAACTTCTTCATCCCCTTTGTTTGTTCTTTATCCGCCACAGGATAGATACTTATAGCATATCCTCCACCCGGAGCTGAAATCTGCTTCAGTTTGGATTTATTTGTAACAATGACTTTCCTTATTTCGTATGCCTGTGGATTTGTTTTATAATGAGCACCTTTTGCATCCGAATAGATTGTTGCAATGTATTGTTTTTGTTTATCCAAGAAATCAAATATAATATTTGATTGAAATCCTTTTTCACCACAAACATTTCCAACAAACCAATTATCAGTCCCTTTAGCTTTACGGGCAACTGTCATGTATTCTCCCGGTTCGGCTTCAAGGTATTTGCTGTCATCCCAATCGAGTGCTACATCTTTTATAAACTGGAAAGCATCTGCAAAGCGCTCATAATGTTCTGGAAAATCGGCTGCCATCTGCAATGGGCTGTACATCGTCACATATAATGCAAGCTGATTGGCGAGGGTACTATTCACATGCGACTTATTGCTCGGATTGATTTTTTCGATATCCATTTCAAAAATACCCGGAGTATAATCCATTGGTCCTCCTATTAACCTGGTAAACGGAAGTATTGTTACATGACTCGGGTTACTTCCTCCAAAAGCCTGATATTCTGTGCCTCTGGCCGATTCATTCCCAATCAGGTTAGGCCATGTACGGCTAAGGCCGGTAGGACGGGTTGCCTCATGTGCATTTACCATAATTTTGTATTCAGCCGCTTTTTCTATGGCATATTGGTAATGGTTGTTCAGCCATTGACTATAATGAAACTCACCGCGAGGAATCATATTTCCCACATAACCCGATTTTACGGAAGTATATCCATTATCATTCATAAATTTGTACGCCTTATCGAGATGCCGTTCATAATTGCGTATGGAACCCGAAGTCTCATGATGCATCATCATTTTTACCCCTTTGCTTTTTGCGTAATTATGTATTCCTTTCAGGTCGAAATCGGGATAGGGAGTAAGAAAGTCGAAGACATAATCTTTTGAATTTCCAAACCAGTCTTCCCATCCGATATTCCATCCTTCGACCAGAACAGCATCGAATCCGTGCTCGGCTGCAAAATCTATGTAACGTTTTACATTTTCGGTTGTCGCACCATGTTTCCCGTGAGGCTTTACCTTTGAATAATCGGTTACGCCCAATTGAACACTTGGCAAATCATAGGTATAAGACCATTCGCTTTTTCCGGTAATCATTTCCCACCAAACTCCTACGTATTTGACAGGTTTAATCCATGAAGTATCTTCAATTTTGCAAGGCTCATTCAGATTCAATGTAATGTTAGAAGCAAGAATATCCCTAGCATCATCACTTACAATAATAGTACGCCACGGGGTATTACAGGGAGCCTGCAAATGGCCTTTAGTCCCATTTGCATCGGGTGTAAGCCATGATTCGAAAACCATGTTTTTGTCATCTAAATTCAGATGCATGCAGGAATAATTAATCAGAGCTGCTTCGTGCAGGTTAATATAGATACCATCATCGGTTTTAAGCTGTAAGGCTGTCTGAACACCGGTCGGAGAAAAGGGTGTTTGCGAGGCATTGGGTGTGATAGCTGCTTTCATCAAGCTTCTGATTTCCGACAGACGTGAAGTTGTATAATCATATTCCTGCGTATCGTAATCGCCCGGTATCCAGTAGGCTGTGTGGTCGCCAGTCATCGCAAACTGGGTACGTTCTTCTTTGATAACAAAGTATATCAGGTTATTTTGTTGTGGGAATTCGTAACGAAAGCCTAATCCATCATTAAACAAGCGGAAGCGTATAATCATTTGCCTGTCTGTTCCTTTTTGATTGAGGGTAACAGCCAGTTCATTATAATGGTTACGGATATCTTTGGCCTCGCCCCATACCGGCTGCCAT
>DQAM01000125.1:0-1025 GCA_003523545.1 Dysgonomonas sp. | reverse complement strand
TACCGGCTGCCATGTTTCATCGAAAGTAGACGTTTGGGTATTTACTATCTCAAAGTTATCATATAAAGATGTTTTTGGGTCGGTATTGTCAGATTTGATATCTATTTCTGCTCCGAACTCGACCTTGGTTATATTCCCGACAAGTTCTAATCCCAGCTTACTTGTTTTTATAACTTGTTTTCCTTTGTAGTCAAGCTGATAGGCAGGTATTCCTCCCTCTAGTAACCGAAATTTCATGTGCAGATTTCCGTCGGGTGACTTTAATACCTGTGCATACAGCATCCCGCCTGCTAAACAAATGCTTAGCAGCAAAAGTATTTTTTTCATATTTATTATTTTATTTGATTGATATAGCTATTTTTTCTCTTTTATCAGGAACTTTCACCCAGCATTCTTTTGTTGTTTCATTCCATGACCATTCCATAGACGAGAAATCTTTTTCCTGTTTATTCAGGATGATGTTTTCTTCCACATTCTGGATGACTTTGTTATCTACAGATACACTGTTCGGTTTTTCTTCCAGATGATAGGTAAGAATAATATTCCTGTTTTCAGACTGGCTGAATCCTTTATCTTTTGGCTCAATAGTAGTTGTATATCCATCGCTCAATGTAGTACATACAAAGTGCGTTTTTGAATAAATATCTTTCAGATAATCCAGATTTTCGCCTTCGTCTTCATATAGCTTGAAAGATGCACTTTCATCTTCATAGCTTGGAAAAATATGAACGAATAAAGGAAAATCCTTTTTCTCGTGTATATATTGCATCACAGGCATCATCGGGATGATAGAGCCCTTCTTCACAAAAATAGGAATCGTACTTAATGGTGCACGATAGGCAATTGTCTGCCCTCCCAGATAAACTGTTTTTTTGTCATTAAAGTCTATCCATTCTCCATCCGGAAGGTATACGTGTTTTACGCGCTCCCCTTTTTTCAATACGGGAGCAACCAGTAATTCTTGCCCGAAGAAAAATTGATTATCTATTTTTATTGCTTGCTCATCATTCGGATATTCCATAAAC
>DQAM01000126.1:2779-4720 GCA_003523545.1 Dysgonomonas sp. | reverse complement strand
CACTGGTCATATCGGTCATCCAGGGACGGTAGTTCCCTGCCATATCGACCATAATGGTATTCCCTTTTATTATTTTTTCACCGCTGGCACCTATCGGCAAAACAGCTGTCTGTCCTTTACCGCCTAAAGCAAAATCGAAAGGTGAAGGGTTCTCCGCATTTTCGCCGACCAGCAAGCTTCCCATATAAATGTCCATATTTGAACCGTAGCTGCGGAACAATCCCATAGAGCCGTGGAGGCGCATAAGCCTCTCGATTTCTATCTGTAATTCCACATCGGTCATGCCGGGACGGTAAATTTCGGGGATAAGCTTGTATACTTTTTCATGCTGGCGGGCACATTCCCTAACCTGTGATATTTCGAATTCGGACTTTACGGAGCGTAATTTCCTGAGCAGTGTAGAAGCATTCGTGACATCTTTTATCTGTAGAGAATTTATCAGGCGGTTGCATTCGGTGAAAGATACGGCATCTACTTCCAGCAAAAGCGTAGAAGGTAATTTATATCCTGCTTTCTGAAGTTCGTCGGGTATCAGCTCAGGCTTACGTATATATATAATATTATTGGTTTCTATTTCGGACTTCCTTTTCAGAAAATGAACGGGGGTACCCTCGGCAGGCAGATAATAATAACCGTTATATACTGTCCCTGTCATATAAAATACATTAGGCAGGGTGGTAAGCAGGCACGCGTCTGTCCCGGTTGACTGCATTTCCTGTTGAAGTCTTTTCTGACGGTTCTGTATGTCCTTCGACAAAGCTGTTTTATAGTCCATGTGTTATTGATACAAATTATGTTCTTTAATATATTTATAAACAACTTCGGGCATAAAAGCTTTCAGGTCGTGTCCTTCTTTTATGCCTTCCCGTATAAATGTGGAAGATATTTCCACAATAGGGGAATTCAGTATCTCTACTGATTTCTTTAAGCGGTTTTCTCTGGATACACTGTATCCGTAGCGCGGATAAACGTATATTTTATAGTTTGCTAGAATATCTTCTGAATCTTTCCATTGGTCGAATCTTTCCCAGTTGTCTGCTCCGATAATCAGCGAAAAAGTATCTTCGGGATATTTTTTTTCGAGTTCCTCCAGTGTATTTATAGTATATGAGGGACGAGGTAACGAAAATTCAATGTTTGACAGCTTCACTTTAGGGTAATCCTTTAATGCTAGTTCTGTCATTTTTAGCCGGATTTCTTCATCTAAAAGGTCATCTTCTTCCTTGAACGGATTCTGGGGAGTTACAAGAAGCCATACTTCATCCAGCTCGGAATATTCCGTGATATAGTTTACTAGTATTAAGTGTCCTATATGTATAGGATTAAATGATCCTGAAAAGATTCCGATATTCATTCATCTAAAAATTTTGTTACCACTTCCAATGTTTCGGCTTGTGCCCTGTTTAAGTCATCGTTTCGGATTATAACATCGAAGCAAGGGGCAAATGTCAGTTCGTATTCGGCTTTAGCAACACGGCTTGCTATAACTTCGGGACTGTCGGTTCCTCTTTTCTCAAGCCTGTATCTTAACTCTTCTACGGAAGGCGGTTCGACAAAAACAGACAAGGCTTTGTCTCCAAAGTATTTCTTTATGTTGCATCCGCCTACAACATCCACATCGAAAATAACATTTCCTCCATTATCGAGTATCCGGTTGACTTCGCTTTTCAATGTGCCGTAGAACCTGCCCGGGTATACTTCCTCGTACTCCAAAAATTCGTCGTTCGCTATTCTTTTGCGGAATTCTTCGGGAGTAAGAAAGTAATATTCGACACCGTTTTTTTCACTTCCGCGTGGTTCCCTGCTTGTTGCGGATATCGAGAAACGTAAATTCAGGTTTTGACCGAGAAGGTAATTTACAATAGTCGATTTACCGGATCCTGATGGAGCGGAAAATATCAGAAGTTTTCCCATCAATATAATTCTTTCTTGCTTCTTTTT
>DQAM01000126.1:0-2620 GCA_003523545.1 Dysgonomonas sp. | reverse complement strand
TTTCTTGCTTCTTTTTATAAAACGTTAAGTACCTGTTCTTTGATCTGTTCCAGTTCGTCTTTCATCTGCACTACGATCTGCTGCATCTGGGCGTGGTTGGATTTTGATCCCATCGTATTTATCTCCCGGCCTATTTCCTGGCAGATAAACCCGAGTTTTTTTCCTTGTCCCGAATCGTCTTTAAGCGTCTGTAAAAAGTAAGAAATGTGATTGGATAAACGGGATTTTTCTTCATTTATATCGAGTTTTTCGATATAATAAATCATTTCCTGCTCGAAACGGTTTTTGTCGTAATCGAAGTTTTCGATTTTCTGTAATGCTTCGATAATCCTTGCTTTTACTTTTTCAACGCGTTCGGCTTCATATTGTTCTATGTCGGACAGAAGGGAAGTTATATTCTTCAGCTTTTGTTCAAAAAGCTTTTCCAGCATGGCGCCTTCCTGCTTTCTAAAATCGTTCAGCTGATCCAGAGCCTTATTTATTGTGTCCAGAACACCTTTCCATTCTTCTTCGTCTGCTTCCTGCGCTTCGTATTTGAGAGCATCGGGCAGGCGCAGCAAAACCTGGAACCAGTCGGCAGGCAGTGCGATATTCAATTTGCCGGAAGTTTCGACAATCTGATTATAATAAGATTCAAGAATATTCTGATTTATTTGTGAAGTTGTTTCTTTGCCTGTGTTTTCTATATATATGGCAAAATCTACTTTACCACGTTCCAGACGGTGGGATATCAAACCCCTTACAGCCAGTTCGTGCTCTTTGTATATGCTGGGTATACGTGCCGATAAATCGAGTTGCTTACTATTTAAAGATTTAACTTCTACTGTGATTTTTTTTGCGGGAAATTCGACTGCAGCTTTGCCGAATCCTGTCATTGATTGTATCATATTTTTTCGTTTTTGCAAAAATACAGAAAATACAATAAATCAGAGGTAAAATAGCCTATATAAAAGGCTATTGTTGAAAAATTCTTTTATAACCGGAATTAAACAGGTTTGCCAAGAGGCTGATCTTCATCGGTGATGATGCGCTTTACCTTACACGGATTGCCTACAGCTAATACGTTTGCCGGTATGTCTTTGGTAACCACGCTTCCTGCTCCTATGACTGCATTATCTCCTATAGTGACCCCCGGCAGTATGGTTGCCTGTGCGCCTATCCATACATTATTTCCGATATTTACAGGGTAAGCATATTCCAGTCCCATGTTTCTTCGCGGAACATCGAGCGGATGCCCTGCTGTATAGATACCGACATTCGGGCCGATAAATACGTTGTCGCCGATGCTGACCTTTGCACCGTCCAGGATTACCAGGTTCATGTTTGCAAAGAAATTATCGCCTACTTCTATATTGTAACCGTAATCGCAATGAAATGGCGGATGAATAACAAAGTTTTGTCCTACTTTTCCGAAAAAGTCCGTGATTATTTCCTTTTTACGATCTTCCTGAAAAGGAGATAAGCCGTTGTACTCGAAGAGTATTGCTTTCGCTCTTTTTTGCTCCGACATCAGTTCCGGATCGTTATTTGCGTCGTAAATCATTCCCTGTGAGGCTTTTTCTTTCTCAGTCATAGTCAGCTTAAAATTACGGGGTTATTACTATATTAATTTTGCAAGTGCTGTACCTAATAATACTCCAAAGAATCCCAGAATTATACTCAGCAGGACATAGGCGGTTAATATCCCGTAAAATCCGTTCGAAAAAAGGAAAAGATTTTCGGAAGAAAAAGTAGAGAAGGTAGTATATCCTCCGCAAAATCCGGTAATTAGTAATAGCTTTAATTCGGGACTGAGTATTTCCGAACGTCCTGATAATCCAATGAAAAGGCCTATCAGGATACAACCCAATATATTTACGGTAAATGTCGCCCAGGGGAAAATACCTAAATAATTGTTGTAATTATCATGGCGTGCCATTACAGCAGAGGTGAGATATCGGAGTATACTGCCTGCTGCTCCGCCAAAACCGACAATGAGTATATTTTTTATCATTATTTATCTTTGGAAGTTCATTACAAATGTAGCCAATTTATATAAAAATAAGAGGTAAATAAATAACTTTAGAACAGGTTTAATTTCATTACCCGTTTTCCGACTTGGAATTTAGTTCTATCTTTGTACCAATCTTAAAAATAAATACTCAAAATTGATATGACAGAAAGGACGGATCTTTCACAAAGTAAAATTTCACACCCTAAAGGCCTCAAATATTTATTCCTGACCGAAATGTGGGAACGCTTCGGGTATTACCTGATGCTCGGTATTTTTCTCCTTTATCTGATCGATGTCGATGGAATGGGATTGGCTCCGGGTGAGGCTTCCGATATTGTAGGAACTTATTTGGGACTGGTTTATCTTACTCCGTTTTTAGGCGGTCTTATAGCCGATAAACTGCTGGGATACCGTAAATCGATATTGATAGGCGGCTTACTGATGGCTGCCGGATATTGCACTTTAGCCATTCCGACCAATACCGCATTATGGATAGCTATCCTGCTGATTATTGTCGGTAACGGATTTTTTAAACCCAACATATCCACTCTGCTGGGTAATCTGTACAGCGACGATAAGTATAAATCGAAAAAAGACGCGGGTTACAGCATTTTCTATATGGGAATC
>DQAM01000151.1 GCA_003523545.1 Dysgonomonas sp. | reverse complement strand
CCGTCTGATAAAACCCACGGATTTCGATCCGGCTAAAAAATATCCAGTTGTAGTATATGTTTACGGAGGGCCTCATTCGCAAATGGTAAATAATTCGTGGATGGCTCAAACCCGCGGATGGGAAATATACATGGCACAGAAAGGTTATGTAGTATTTGTTATGGATAACCGGGGAACAAGCAACCGGGGGATCAATTTCGAAAATATTACACACCGACGTCTCGGCGTTATTGAGACCGAAGACCAAATGACAGGAATCGGGTATCTGAAATCGCTCCCTTATGTAGATGCCGACAGGATAGGTGTACACGGGTGGAGTTACGGAGGTTTTATGACACTCAATCTCATGCTACGTCATCCTGAAACGTTTAAAGTAGGTGTAGCCGGCGGACCTGTTACCGACTGGAAATACTACGAAATCATGTATGGCGAACGGTATATGGATTCTCCTCTGGAAAATCCCGAAGGCTATAAAGAGACTAGCATGATTGAACGTGCCGGAGACCTCAAAGGACGCTTATTATTAATTCACGGGGATGAAGATCCCGTAGTGGTAATGCAACATAACCTGATGTTCATCAAATCAGCCATCACCAATGGCACTCATCCCGATTTATTTATTTATCCGGGACATGGACACAACATGATAGGACACGACAGGGTTCACCTGCATGAACATATTACCCGCTATTTTGAGGATTTTTTGAAGTAAAATGAAACCTCGGAAACTATGGCTTATAATAACGGGAGGAATACTATTATTTTTCATACTATTCTCTATCTGGATAGGCGGTATTCTGCTTTTAGATGATAAGTTTCAACAAGAGGGAATTACTTCCGGTGTATGGCTATATTATATCCTCATATTTGCTATTGTAGCCATACATCCGCTTTTTATCAAAAGCTTTGAAATAGTTTATAGCAAAAAAAGGAACTCTTTGGATATTGGAAAAAGAGTAAAAATACCGAGATGGGCTTTCGTTTCTTCTTATATACTATTGGCATGTATGTTTTTCCCCATTCACCATTTTGAGTATATCCTGGAATGGGTGGATAAATTTGCAGATATCCTGCCATACCGAAGAGGGCGGTTTTGGTCTGCTATAACCATACTAAGCCTGGCTCCTTTATTTATTTCATTAATTCTGATTTATATTACCGACAATATCTTTTCATACCAACAAAAAACAAAAGAGTTCCTTGTAAAAATCTCATTATTCATAGGAACAAACTGGGCTGTCTGTTTTATTTTAGGATATATATCCTATCAATCCTTCATCCTTTTGTAAAACGTTTACAGCTTTCAATCACTCCGGATATGAACTCAGATATTCAAACGAAAAACCCTTTTCTTTCAGTTCTAAGATTAAAGTTTCCAGGTCGTTCATATCATTCTTTTTTGCAAACATCTGGTCATGCATTAATAAAACTACATGATTCTTGCTGAACGTCCTTGATTTTTCGTAAAGAGTTTCAATTTCATTAATCAGCTCTTCAATAGTTTGTTCCGGAGTATAATCCTTTGCATTGTACCGCCATTCCACATCCCAGCCGAATACTTTATAACCGCTCTTCACTAAAAGTTCTGCTGATGTCGCACCCGACTGTTTGTAGTTCCGGGTTTTCTCCCCTATCTGCCATATATTACGTCCCGGCAGGCGTGCTATCTTGTGCGGGATGCTGAAATCCAACTGGTTTTTTTCGAAATCTGCTAAAACTTTCTCCGGATCTTTATAGAAAGTAGCGTATTTATTATTGGCATGAGAATAACTATGATTATAAATCTCTATATAAGAATTTTCCATCAACAGGTTATAATACTTCCTGAACTTACCACTCCCGTCGATACAGTTTCCCACCATAAAAATATTGGTTTTCACTTTGGCTTTCGAAACGATACTGTCTATACGTGCCGTACCGTTGAGAGGAGCATCGTCAATGGTAAGATAAATGCATTTCTTCGGAATCAGGCTCAAAGAATCCTGTATTTCTTCCGCCAATGAATCTTGCTCTTCGATCAACAACGCATCAATCGGCATGATCGAATCGGAAGATATAACCGGCTCCATATAAGGCTCGAGATCATTAACAACTTCTGTACAAGACATACCGCCTAATAAGACTATTATCAGCGTAATAAATAAATTCCGGGTCACCTGTTTCATTTTCTGTATGTTTTAATGGTAAGTAAGGGCAATAAGGGGCCTGTCGATTAAATTTCTTTAATCAAATAAGTGTACGATTCCCCCGCCGGAACTGTTATTCCGGGTAAAATCGGTTATCTAATATTCAACATGGGATTATTCTATCTGCCAGATAATGTATGAGATATTTTCAGGGAGTTCAGGCAGTTCTTCTCCAAATTCGTAACTGACATGCTCTTTGTCACGGTACCATCCGTATGCATTTCCACCGACCAGATATATGGCTTCGGTCACGCCGATATCCACTAAAGCCTGAGAGAAATCGTAGAAAGATTCACGGTTTTTACTTTCTATCATTATCATCCGGTCTTCACGTATGGCTAAAGCCCGCCTTATAGCTTTGCCTTTGGGCTTGTTTTCGATCAGTTGACCGTTGTTTACTAACGGGTATTGACGGAAGAAAGATCCATTATTATCGATTGCCTGCTGCAACAAAGGTGTAGTTTCCCCTAGTCCGATGGTGACTTTATCCCCGTCGATAGCGCAAAAACCTTTTTTAGCGTCTCCTCTTGCCAACCGTTTACCGTTCAGGACAAAATCGCCTACAATCTGCTGGTTATCTTTGCGTATGTCGGCAGCCATAGCGGCAAATACAATGGTCGAATCTGACCTGTCGGGCATACCTACCTGCAATTTCATCCTTGCATTATGCGGCATATGCATAATTAACGGAACGTCGTTCACAGAGTCCAATACCGTTTCTATATATCCGGTTTTAACCTTATATCCGGCAGTATCGGCTGTAATCACAGAAACTGTTTCGGCAACCGTTTCTTCCGGTTCGAAAAAATATTCGGGAGTTTCATCCTTATCGAAGAAATATATAAACAGTCCGGCAGCAATAGCAGCAACAAGAATGAAAACCGCCAGCCAAAGCCATTTA
>DQAM01000123.1:1453-3638 GCA_003523545.1 Dysgonomonas sp. | reverse complement strand
TGAAGATGAGGAAATAAAAGATATGGAATCAAAACTACGGGGTCTTTCGTCCCACATAAAAAGACTAGAAAAGAAAATACAATAACAGATAGATATTGATTTTTAGGAGGATTATATTTTTTTATAATATGTGACTCTTAATACCTGCTTTGTGTTCTCGTTTATCCGGAAACGGTTATCGGCACGGTGTCCGATAATCCATATGATTTCATCATTCGAGCAAAGAAGCCACACATTTTCCTTATCAACAAGACTGAATTTATTGTCGGAAAAGTAATCGCTCAGTTTTTTGCTTCCTTTCATACCAAATGGAACGAATTTATCCCCCTGTTTCCACCTGCGTATAATGAGAGGGTAGGTTATCTTATCCAAATCCAGATAGATAATATTACTTTGCTTTTCTATTTCGGATGAAGGCATATTTTTATATATATCAAGACGAAGTTTGACGGGAAAATCTATATCTAATATATTTTCTTGTATATAATAAATCTCCTCATTATTATTCGAATTTTCATTTTGGCTTAAAATCAGAAAATTCCGGTCTTTTAATAATGTATATTCGTCTGAGTAAAATCGTTTTCCTGATATTCCGTTCAAAGATATAAAGATATTTTGGATAGTATCTGCATTGAATCCGTAAGGATTAAGTATTTCATACAGAATTGTCTGCGGCTCTTCTTCCTGCAATAATAAATCAATATTTACTTTATTATCAGAGAATATTCTTTTTTTAGAATCTATGACTGATCCTTCGTATATTTTATATGCCGATAATAGATTATCAGCCGTTTTGTGAAGGGATTTCTTTACGGAAGGATTGATTGTTTCCAAAAGGGGGATAACCTCGAGCCGTATTTTATTACGCACATATTCACTTTCATTATTGGTACTATCCGTGACATAATCGATTTTATTTTCGGATAAATAGCCGATTATCTCGTCACGCGACAGGCAGAGCAGAGGACGGATTATGTTTCCGTTCACACATGAAATTCCGGTCAAACCTTTTATTCCTGTTCCCCGTATAAGATTAATTAGTACGGTTTCTATGGAATCGTCCTGATGGTGGGCTACCGCAATACGATGAGCGTTCCGGCTGATTCTTACTTGTTCGAACCATTCGTATCTAAGCTCACGGGCAGCCATTTCGAGTGATACCGAATTATGCTTCATATACCCGAACGTGTCAAAGTCGACATGTAAAAAGGGAATATCTTTTTCTTTGCAATAATCTTTTACAAATCTATAATCCCTATTGGATTCTTCTCCTCTCAAATGAAAATTGCAATGCGCTGCAATACATTCACAGCCTAATTTCCGCAAAATATCAAGTAATGCCATCGAATCAGCCCCGCCACTTACCCCGACGATAATTTTTGAATTATCTTCCAGCAAATGATTGTCATTTATATATTGATTGACTTTCGAGATGGTATCCATGAATATATTTACATCAATTGAATAATTAAAAGATATTATTCTAGACCTTTGTGCATAAAATTAATACTTTTTTCTCATCGGATAAAGTAGTTGCAAAAATGTAGTCGTTGCCCCCTTCTCTTAATTTGGTCTGTTTACGGATTTCAGCAACGGAAACAGGATAGTTGCGTACGGTTACATTTGCCTGTGATATATCCCTGAAAAAAGCTTTAATATTCTTCTTAGTAGGTGATACCACATCCTTTACCGAAAATATTCTTCCCGGAAAATTATCTGTGTAATTATCCGATGTGTAAAGATGGCTGTTTGGGTGTAGTTTTTTCACATTAAATGCTGAAGCAATACTTTTATAAGCACCCGCTTTTAGAATAGAAGCATTCGGTTCGTATAAGTAGTTAGAAATATTATCAGCAAGTTCTACAGATGAAACTGCTTCCTGTTCTTTTGAAAATATGAAGACCTGTTGAGTATTGTCTTTTAATATATTTACGCAATGAATATTACGGGGTTGTGATAGCTTTTCTTTAATAAAAAGGAGTTCTTTCACTTCATTATTGACACTGATAACATGAACCTGGGAAATATTTTTTAATGAATTGACTGCATGTGTGATATCCAACATTGGTGATAATTTGATAATAACTTTCGAAGCCTTGGCATCCAATATATCATCCAGTTCTATAAGGTTGGGAGTACAGTCTTCCAGAAATACAGTCTTTTTTCCGGTAGTATCCCGTCTTGC
>DQAM01000123.1:0-1411 GCA_003523545.1 Dysgonomonas sp. | reverse complement strand
ATATCCCGTCTTGCCGGATCTATATATATAATATTATCCGAAGTTTCCAAAGTATTCAGGTAATCTGCAGCATCATTCCGGATGACATAAACATTTTTCAAGCCCAGAACTTTGAAATTATGGACGGCAAGTTCTACTAATTCAGGCTGTTTTTCCACATAAATAGCTTGATCCGCCTGCTGGCTCATAAAAGAAAAGTCCACACCCAGCCCTCCTGTCAGGTCGATCAAAGTATTATCACCATGGATAAGATTTGACTTGTAAATAGCCGTTTGTTCGGAAGAAGATTGTTCGAGAGAAATATGCCGGGGATAAACTATATCGTTATGCGCATGCCAGGAAGGTATCTTTTGTCTGGCTGCCTGACGCCCGGCAATTTGTCTCAAAGCAAACTTGAAATCGATATGGGTAAATGATTTTGCTCTTAATGCCAGTTGCCTTAAATGGTCAGTTTCATGTTCTTTGATGAAATCGAGAGTATGTTGGTCGATATCGGTCATTTTTTCATTATAACGAATTCTGCGGAAAGAGGAATAGTATCTTGAGGCATTATCGTATCCCTGCGGACAGGTCTTTGTTCTTGCAGAGGTCTGCCGAACAGCTCGCGAAGATTATCAAAGTCGCGTTTATATACGATACCCAATCCTTGCGTCTGGGTAGAGTTTTTAACGTAATAATATTTCTCGTTGTAATGGTTATAGGCCTTTACCCGCCATGTACCCATACGGTTAAGAAGTATTTCTATATCTATATCTCCAATGAAGGCATCATTTGTATATATATTGTCACGATAGCCGAAATTACCGTTGAACAATACTCTGTCATTCAATAATCTGCTCGATAGTATAAGTTCAATCTCTGTATTATTAAATTCCGCATCGCTTGTGCGGATGCTTGTGCCGATCTGCCAGCGGTCGTCTATCCGGCTCAATATCTTACTTAACTGAGTGGAAAGTGTAGCGGATGCCAGCGCTGCAAAGTCCGATGTCCTTTGATCGGTCACCGCATAACTGGGCGTATAGAATTTTGATAAAATAAGGAGATATACAATCTGCCTGTTTATCATATCTTCCGTAGCCATAAGGCTTTTTACCTGGCGTTGTATTTCCGGATCGGCATTAGGTAGTTCAATATCCAGGTTTATATTCGGCCTTCTTAAAGGTCCTGTCAGGTAAAGCAGGCAATTTACAGGTACTGTGCTTTGCCCGGATATTTCAGCCAGATTTCTATCCAGGTCATTCAGGTTAGCAACCACCCTGTACAAAGCAGTAATGTCAAGATTTGCCTGGAAGGGGTCTCCCCGGAATTGAACCGAACTACCATCCTGAATCGTAAAACGTCTTTCCATTAACCGTTGGAAAGTAAAGTTATAACTTCCCTGCAATATATTATAAGTCCCGTAAAGCATCAG
>DQAM01000277.1 GCA_003523545.1 Dysgonomonas sp. | reverse complement strand
ATATATTATCTGTGATTTTGGTAGATGCACCTGTGATTTTGGTACAATACATTCCATGTAAGCGATTTATCTTTGTTACGGAATGAACAGCGTTTGAAAAAACGTATATTTGTAAAGCTATGAATGATATAAAGATTATAGACAGTGTGCAGCAATGCAACGATTATTTCGGGATAAAAACACTGCACCCGCTTATCAGCATCATTGAGGGACCTAAGGGTAAACCGCTGCGTTATTGCATGAAGTTGTTTAACATATACACCATAATAATAAAAGATACTGATTGCGGTTCACTCAAATACGGACGCAATATCTATGACTACCAACAGGGTGCTATGCTCTTTCTCTCTCCTGGGCAGGTGATGGGGTCAGAGGATGACGGGAAGCTGCATCAACCGGAGGGCTGGATAATGGCTTTTCATCCAGAACTGTTACGTGGTACACCTTTGGCGAAAATGATAAACCAGTATTCTTATTTCTCTTATGCAGCTAATGAAGCGCTACACCTTTCAGAGCAGGAGCGCAAAACGGTGATAGAGTGCATGCAAAAAATATCCGTCGAGTTGCAGCATCCTATCGACAAACATAGCAAGTCGATTATTGTGGATAATATCAAACTGTTGCTCGACTATTGCGAACGTTTTTACGATCGTCAATTTATTACGCGAGAAAACATCAACCATGATATCCTTACCCGCTTCGAGGATTTACTGAATGAGTATTTCAGTTCGCATGCTCCTGCTGAATATGGAATACCTTCGGTTCAGTATTGTGCTGGTATATTTCCTGAATACAGAATCAAGCGCACTATCAAGAAACTCATAAAACCATTGCTTGTTTAAAAAGTCGGTTTGTTCTTCCAGTGTTTCTTTAGTTTTCTTATCCCGAATGGAAAAAACGATAAAAATGACCCCTTGAAAACGGGGCAAGTTGACCCCCAAAAGTTAGTAATCTAAAACCTAAAAAAGTTGTTTACCGGAATGGGGTCCAAAAGGAGAGATTTTATGTCCGGTTTAACAACAAAAATTTTTACAAATATACATTTTCATTCTTAGATTTCTTCTTTCTAAGAGATTCACCATATAATTCTACTCTGAGAGCATGATGTACAATACGGTCCAATACGGCATCAGCAATAGTTTTCTCCCCGATAATATCATACCAGTCTTTTACGGGGATTTGTGAAGTAATAATAGTAGATCGTTTTTGATGTCTATCCTCTATAATATCCAGTAAAATACTTCTGGCTTGGTTGTCAAAAGGCTGTAAGCCAAAGTCATCCAATATTAACAGATCCATTCTTTCAATACGTTTCAACTCGGTTATAACTGTACCTTTTGCCTTGGCCAGCTTTAGGTTTGCCATCAGTTTGGCTGTCGATCCATAAAAGACCTTATATCCCATTTGGCATGCATGATATCCTAAAGCCGAAGCCAGATAACTTTTTCCTGTACCTGTGGGACCGGTTATAAAAAGATCTTTACGTTCTTTTACAAACTCCAGTTCAGACAGGCGGTGTACCTGATTCTGATCCAGTCCCCGGTCAAAGGAGTAATCTATCTGCTCGATAGAAGCCTTATAGCGGAAGTTGGCCATCTTGATAGCTCTTTCCACTGCTTTGTTCTTACGGTCATCCCATTCATTTGACACAAGCATAGCTACGAACTGGTCAACGGTCAGGGTTTCTTTCAGGGTGGATTCCAGGGATGTCTTAAAAGTGTCATACATACCAAAGAGGCGCATCAGGCGCATCTTGTCCAAGGTTTTTTCATTGTTCATAATCTTTGATGTTTAATAATTAGTTTATAAATAATAAGGTTTATTGGTAATAATCTTTTCCTCTGATATTATCATGCGAGGGTAGTTCCTCTGTTTGTATATCAGGTTCGATCTGGTCAAGTTTCTTGTGTAGTATCTCTTCTATTATCAGATAATTATATTTACCGATACTATCAGCTAACCGACATGCTGCTATTAAGCGGTCTATACCGACTTTACGGGCGAAGGCAAGGATGCCCGAGCAGCATTTATGCGCCAGATCTGGATACTGTTTCTTAACTAATACTTTCTTGATATAGGATTCTACATCAGGGTGTATTTCTGCAGCTTGGCATATAAGTTTCTCCGGAGTCCATTCCGATATAAAACGATGTTGTGCCGGCTGGTGCTCACTCAGGGTTGTAAACTGGTGGGCCACCCTGCTTCGTTTATGGGAAGCTATCAACATATTAGAGTAATAGATATTTACCCTATCAGCGTTATAACTGAGCTTTACCTTTTTACCCATATAAGTGTAAGGGACACTGTAATAATGCATGTCCTCTCCCAGACGGGCATGCCCGTACCGGTTGACGGTGACTATTACTTGCTTTTTAACTTCATAACGAATCGGATTTAAAGGTCCCAACTCCTCACGTTCTACATCCTGGAAGTATTCCCGGCGGGAGTAATTACGCCCTGTCAGTAATCCATTATTATGCATCTCCAGAGCCGAACGTATGGCAAGGTTCAGGAAAGCAAGATCCGCACATTCCAAACCCTCCAGTTTTGTGTAAATATCCTTATAGGTCAGTTTAACGGCATTTTCCACTAATGCTTTATCCCGGGGCTTATATCCCCGTGCAGGATAGACAACCACCCCGTAATGTTCGGCAAAGGCAGCAAACTCAGGGTTCAGGATGGCTTCATAGCGACTGGCTTTAGTTACTGTTGCTTTGAGGTTATCGGGAACTAAAGCACGGGGTGTACCGTCATAGTAAAGGAATGCGTTTTCACAAGCCGCTATCAGGTCTTCTTTCTTCTG
>DQAM01000136.1 GCA_003523545.1 Dysgonomonas sp. | reverse complement strand
ATTGTACGGCGAATTCCAAAAGATAAGGGGATATAAGGATACCGAATTTGTTATCGACCCTACCGGATTTGAAGCGAAAACGACCAACGAAGAAGTATACAAAGAGGTGAAGATAGACCTTCCCGATTCGTGGGTGCGTGGTTTTCTGCAGGTGAGTACTGCAATGACTTTACCTGCCGTTACTTTCGACCTTCATCCAATGGATATTTTCAGTATGTGCCAGTTCCTTCGTAGATTCAGGGAAAAAGAAGGCCCGAGGGCTATCCGTTTCGTCCTTGAACCGGGCAAACCTGTACGTATCATATTCGAACCGTGGTATGAAGAAATTACCTGCCACCGTTCCATTTATACCGGCGATTCATCACAAACTATACGTATATGGGGACGCCGTCGCCTGATGATACTCGAAAGATTAATTCCCGTCGCGAAGAATTTTAAAGTGGTGCTGTTAGGTTCAGGACTTCCGTCTTTCTTCCTTGCGGATTTAGGGGATATGACTTTTACGTTGGGATTGTCGGGATGGACGACCAACGACTGGAGCCGTGCCGGAAATTTCGACCTGATGGCTCCGAGAGGAAATGTGGATATCTTTACCAAGCAAAAGGTTTTCGAGTCTCTCAAGGAGAATTGGTTTGAGTCATCAGATAGTCTGGCTAAAAGACTGAATATCGATACGTCGTCGGTAGTTTCCTCATTGACTGCATATACGCAGGCGGGAAGAGTTATTTATGACATTAATCTAGGTGTTTACAGGGTGCGTGAACTTACTCAGGAACCACTCGATATGAAAGCGCTTCGTTTCGGTAGCGAAAGGGAAAAACTAGCTAATGAGTTAATAGAACAAGATAAAGTGAAAGTTACACCGGAAGTGGTTAACGATACTCTCCGCATAAGAGGAAAGGTAAAAACTCCGCAGGAAACATACAGCACTTTGGCGGTAATCGATAAAGACCAACGTCTTATCGATGGGGAATGTGAATGTTATTTTTACCGTTCCAATAAGTTGAAGCAAGGTCCATGCGAGCATATTCTGGCGACCCGGATAAAGTTGGAAGCTATGCGTCCGGTAACGGTTGGTTGACTAATCCGGAAACTCTCAATAATACGATTTATCTAAAAAGTGTGGGGATTGAATCGACAGGCAATCCCTCATTAGTATATATAATGTAACTACGTTTTTTGCCATTTATCTTTATGTCATCTGATAAGCGGCATTCTTTAAAGCCTGCATATCCGAACATGCCATAACCAAGATAAGGTTTGTAGTTGAATCCGGAAAGAAAATAGTATAATTTGTTGGGTGTTATCATAAGTATAGTATCTGTTTTATAAAATCCGGAATAAGGAATCTCGATATAGTTGTGGGATATATATACTGTATCGGATGAAATAACCTGATTATCTCGTATTTGTTTAAATACTATAATGGAATCATTTATTTGTAAATCAGGTAGATATACGGTAGGTTTCTCACTAATTACCTGAGTTGAATCGCAGATAAGACATTGCAATTGATAATCATTATCTGCTCTTTTCTTATTCCGGTTCGTAGAATAGAATATGTAAACAGCGATTATAATAATCAATATTAATCCGGTTCCTCCCAGTATAAGAATTGCTTTTAGTATATTTTTGATGAGGCTATTCATGCAATTTTAATGTTTATCGGTTTAGGATAGGACAGTTAATCTGTTGATTTATTTAAGAATGATTTATAGACTTCGTTCAAGTATCCTGTAACATTTTCGTCCTCTTCCAAAGGGTATTCATAATTTAAACTTTCCGCTACAATTCTGGATGAAATCCTAAATAAGTCTGTCATCGTAAATAATGATTGCCAGCAGTTCTCATAATTATCGTTCCTGTATGTTTGTAGAATAAGCATCCATTCCTCCTCCGGAATATAATTCTGCAAATATTTATAATGTTTACCTACACTGAGTTTAAAACCCGTCGCTATGCCTGCTCTCCATTCCATCATCCGCAATAGTCCCGGCCGTACATACCCGTTGATATGCGCGTTTGCATACAATATTTCTTTTCTCCACAATCCTTTTGCAACATAAGTTGAAACCCACCAGAATTCGTTGCAACAATCCCGGAAATTTTCTTCATGAGGACGCTTTACGTGAAAATCAATATCAGTGGGAGAGGTTAGGGGCGGGAAGAAGCCATCTTTATCGAGAAGCAAGCGGATTAATTTGTCATTTCTTATATAAAAATCAACATCCTCCAAAGGAATAATTTTGAGATCGATTCTGTTTCCGTCTTTGAACAACATCAGATAGGAATACCAGCCGTTCAGTTCGGGAGGAAAAAGAGACATGGCTTCCGGTTCCTGCATAATGATCCGTTCGCCGAAAATGTCGATCCAGCTTTTATCCCGTATGAAAGAATCCATATCCGTCACAAAATAGGAAATGTCGAAATCCTGGAATATATCTTTAGGTACATTAGGGTTTACCCTCGAACCTTCGAGTGTCACAGCCCGTACTCTTTCATCCTTTTGGGCATATCCGAGAATCAAGTCATATATTTTTTTCTCTGTCCTCATAATACATATCGGTTTTATGAATTATGAAAGATACATTATAATTATCAGTTTTCCTGAATCTGTTTGTGTATATTTTGGAGTAGTGTTGTACCGAAAGCTATTATTAGAGGTAAATTGCCGATGAGCGGGAAAATAATATCTGATTTTATGTAGAGAATTATAAATAATATGATATTCAGTAAAATAGCCGTTACATTCAGTAGATTCAGTATTCCATATTTTATTTCGGTGCAAATTTGTTTAGTATAGTTCGAAATAAAATAACTAACGATGCAAGGCAGATAGAGGATGGCAGAGATGAATAGCGTAACACTTTCAGTCTGCGATATATAGTCTTCCCT
Source organism: Dysgonomonas sp. (assembly GCA_003523545.1). GTDB lineage: Bacteria > Bacteroidota > Bacteroidia > Bacteroidales > Dysgonomonadaceae > Dysgonomonas_A. Next base: position 567 of record DQAM01000136.1, on the reverse strand, counting down.
GCTGTCGAACACCGGGACAGTAAACATCAAATAAAAGAACAATAAGGGGAATATAACCAATGAGGTTATCTCGAAAGGTAATCGCATGAGTTTATGAAAACGCTTTCTGAACAATACAAAATGAATGAAATCCAGTAATAAAAAAATCAAGGGAAAAAAGAACAAGGCTGCAAACATATATTTATTCTATTTTTATTTATTCGACTTCTTGCAATAAGATATTTTGTGGAAGCGACTGCTTCTTTTCCTTTCCTTTCTCCACTTTAGAAAGAATAGACTCCAATAAAGGCAGCATCCGGTTCAGTCCGCCTGTCTTAATAATGAAATTCCACATAGGTTCGAATTTTTTCCATCCGCCCGTATAAAACAGATGTTTTAATTTATGCTTAACAGAATCGTGTTTCATGGAAGCATCCAGTATATTATTCCATGAATAGAATTCTTTGTAGGACCAGTTGTAGCCTGCTTCCAGTTCTGCCGCCGATAAATGAGTGGTCTGATAAACTACATGACGGGTATCATATAGATCCCAGTTTCGGGTCAATATCCTGCCCGACTTCTCCATAT
>DQAM01000132.1:2096-7295 GCA_003523545.1 Dysgonomonas sp. | reverse complement strand
TTCTTATCGTCAGCATGACAACATGAAATAATATATATGATAATTATAAACTTAAATTAATTAAACAAAAAAATGGCAGAAATGAATTTTGGCGGTGTAGTCGAAAATGTGGTTACCCGTGAAGAATTTCCTTTAGAGAAAGCAAGAGAAGTGCTGAAAAACGAAACAATTGCCGTGCTGGGATACGGTGTGCAGGGTCCCGGACAGGCATTGAATCTTCGTGACAATGGCTTTAATGTAATTGTTGGACAACGCAAAGGTGGTAAAACCTGGGAAAAAGCTATTGCTGACGGCTGGGTTCCCGGCGAAACACTTTTCGAAATAGAAGAGGCTGCAAAAAAAGGAACCATCATACAGTATCTTCTTTCGGATGCGGCACAGATCGAAGTGTGGCCCACGATTAAACCTCATCTGACAGCAGGCAAAGCATTGTATTTCTCTCACGGTTTCGGTATTACCTATAAAGAGCGTACAGGAATCGTTCCTCCGGCGGATGTCGATGTTATCCTGGTTGCCCCAAAGGGCTCGGGTACAAGCCTTCGCCGCATGTTCCTCGAAGGACGCGGGCTGAATTCAAGTTATGCTATTTTCCAGGATGCAACAGGCAAAGCTAAAGACCGTGTTATTGCACTCGGTATCGGTGTTGGTTCGGGTTATCTGTTCGAAACAGATTTTAAACGTGAAGTATTCTCTGACCTTACAGGTGAACGCGGAACGTTGATGGGTGCTATACAGGGACTTCTTCTGGCTCAGTATGAAGTTCTCCGCGAAAATGGACATACTCCTTCCGAAGCATTCAACGAAACAGTGGAAGAGCTTACACAATCATTGATGCCGCTTTTCGCAGAAAACGGCATGGACTGGATGTATGCTAACTGCTCTACTACTGCACAGCGCGGAGCATTGGACTGGATGGGACCTTTCCATGATGCAACTAAACCTGTATTCGAAAAGCTTTATAAAGAAGTAGCAACAGGTAACGAAGCGCAACGTTCGATAGATACAAACTCTAAGCCCGATTATCGTGAAGGTTTGGAAAAAGAACTGAAAGCTCTTCGCGAAAGTGAAATGTGGCAGGCTGGTGCTGTGGTTAGAAAACTAAGGCCGGAAAACAATTAAGAATATATTTACTATAATATTTAAATCGGTATAGACTATAAAGTTTGTACCGTTTTTTTTGTGGGAAAATTTATATATCAGGACAACAATTATCCGAAAAAGATAATCTCTGCATCCGTACAGGATGCAAATTCCTGCAATAATACTAATAACGAATCTGCCGCCTCTTGAAGTCCTTCTTTGCCGTTGTATCCGTTTAAGATAGCTAACAGGTTGCGGCTATTTATATCCAGCTTTGTACGTTCTTCATCACTGGTCGGTGTGCCGATACCTCCTTTATTATCCCTGTATACCGGAAGCCCTTCGATATTCATCATACCCCGCCCGATGGCTTCATAGGGTTCGTTTTCTTTTCCAATGCCCAGTATCAGTTTATTACCATCTATTTTATCTGTGTCGAATCCTCCGATCGAATAACCGGTTTCGATAGAGACAAGATTGATTATATCCACTACTGTATTTATCTGATATAATCCCATTCCTTTTACTATACGCCTGCCAAGTGCTTCTGACGATGGTCTGTACCGGTTCGGGTCTTTCCCCATTTTTTTATAGGCTTGCCGGGTAGAATGAATAACCGGATTTTTCTTTATATCTTCTATCGAATGGCTGGCTGTATAACTGTGGATACACGTCTCAATCTTTTTCCATAAATCTTCATTGAAAGGAGTATTCTTAATACGGCTAAAAACTGCCGCTCCCACGAAACCGGGACAAATATTCCGGAATTCTTCGGATAAGGAAATTTCAAATGCAGGCATATTTAAAAAATAACTAAATGGCTATATGTGATTGATATGCAAAAATATATAATTGCAGCCGATAATGGTGTCAAACAGCCGCTTTAAATAATATTCACAGAAAAATATTCGCTTAAATTGAAAGTTTTGGTTAACTTGCAGCCGTTAGCAAGGTTTTCAAATTTATATGGACTTATACGACATACACACGCATGACGCTTTAACATCCGATTCTGATGATGATGTCCCGAAGCGGAGCATTACCTATATCCTGAATGTATATCCTCTTGGCTTCGAATATGCCAAAGACAGTGACGAATGCGACTGGTTTTCGTGCGGGGTTCACCCGTGGTATTCGGAAGATGCCGAACCTCAGTTGAAATTTCTCAAAGAAGTAGCCGGAGACAATCGTATCGTGGCTATTGGCGAAGCGGGATTGGATAAACTGAAAGGGCCGCCGCTGGATATCCAGCAAAAAGTTTTCGAACAACAGATTCAGCTTTCCGAACAACTTGAGAAACCGCTTATCATACACTGCGTAAAAGCATGGGACAGGCTGCTGCATTTACATAAAGCATATAATCCCCGCCAAAAATGGATAATACACGGGTACCGGGGAAAACCCGAACTGACCCGCCAGCTTTTATCTCATGGTTTTATGTTCTCGGTAGGGGACAAGTATAATGAGGAATCTCTGAAAATAATTCCTCTCGATAGATTGTTCTGTGAAACAGACGAATCTGACGATCCGATAGATGAGATATATGAAGATATTGCGCTCTGTCTTGGAATATCGGTAGATAAACTGGCCGCACAGGTCGAAAACAACATACGGAGGATATTCCCGCTTATGAATCTGAAAAAAGCGGAATTGCAGAAAGATACATTCTGACAGCACCCCTGATTATATACATTCATAGTGAGGCTTTATTAAGTCCTACGGAAAATTGTATGCCTCATTCATAAATCTTACATTTGTAGAAAAATAAGATGCTATGAGCATAGATATTACACAAATTTTAAGTGCTTTCGTTGTATTGTTTGCCCTGATAGATGTATTGGGATCGGTACCTATCTTCCTGAATTTCCAAAAGAGGGGTGATGACCTTAATCCGTTGCAGGCATCCCTGTATTCTTTCTGTATACTTGTTGCTTTTCTTTTTGTAGGGGATTGGATACTGCAATTGTTCAATGTGGATGTGTCTTCTTTTGCCGTAGCCGGTGCACTGGTGATTTTTATTATCTCTATCGAAATGATTTTCGGCATAGAGGTATTTAAAAATGATGCGCCGGGAGGTTCCACGACATTGGTTCCGATAGTTTTTCCTCTAATTGCCGGACCGGGTACCTTTACGGCCCTTTTGTCTATGCGGGCGGAATTTTCAGTAGCTAATATTATAATAGCGGTTCTGCTGAATATGATATTGGTTTATTTCGTATTAAAGAATCTCAGCCTGGTGAAAAAAATTGTAGGGGTAGGGGGAGTTTACGTCATGCGGAAATTTTTCGGAATTATACTGATGGCTATTTCAGTTAAATTATTTACATCGAATATCACTACATTGATAGATTCACTTCAAAGAATAATTGAATAACGCTGAAAACAGGAAAAGAATGCTAACAGTTGTTAACCTGCTGTCGGCAGTTGCATAGCTATTTTTTACTGCGTCTAATTATGTTACCTTTGCCTCAGAAAAATGAAGCAATGGCAGGAGGAATGAAAAGCCTTGCCAAAGATACTGCGATATACGGATTGAGTAGTATCTTGGGCAAATTTGTCAATTGGGGACTTACTCCCATATTGACTGTGGCTCTGTTAACCGGAGAATATGGATTGATGACCAACCTCTACGGGTTTACGGCGCTCATAGTGGTAATCCTGACTTTTGGGATGGAAACGGGCTTTTTCCGTTTCATAAACAAGGGAGAAGACGAACCTGATAAAGTATATTCTTCGGCATTACTGTTTGTCGGCGGTATGTGTGTTTTGTTCCTGGCTCTTATCTTTATTTTTCTGAAACCTGTTTCCGATTATCTGGAATATTCCGGTCATCGCGATTATATTGCGATAATGGCAATTATAATAGCACTGGACGCTTTTATGAGCATCCCGTCTGCATATCTGAGATATCAGAAAAGGCCGATTCGTTTTGCGGTTGTCAAATTATCCGGAATATTTACGACGGTATTGTTTACAATTTTCTTTCTTCTATTATGCCCCTGGATATATGAGAAAAATCCCGCACTGATAGAATGGTTTTATAATCCCGATTATACCTTAGGCTACGTATTTGTCGCGAACCTGATAGGCTCTTCGGTCTCTTTACTAATATTGCTTCCTCAACTTACCGGATTCAGGTATGTAGTGGACAAAGACCTGATGAAAAGGATGGTAAGGTATAGTTTCCCTCTTTTACTTTTAGGAATAGCCGGCATACTGAATCAGACTGTAGACCGGATTATTTATCCTTACCTCTTCGATGATAAAGAATATGCATTCAGCCAGCTGGGTATATATGCAGCCTGTTCCAAACTGGCTATCATTATGATGATGTTTACTCAGGCATTCCGTTTTGCTTACGAGCCTTTTATTTTTGCCAAGAATAAAGCGGAAGGAAACGATACTAAGGCATATACCGAGGCGATGAAATATTTTGTCATCTTCTCACTGGTTATTTTCCTAGGAGTCATGTTTTACATGGATATAATCAAGTATTTTATTCCCAATCCGGCCTATTATGAAGGACTGCATGTGGTTTCTATCGTTATGATCGGATACATATTGTTCGGAATATACTTCAATCTTTCGTTCTGGTATAAGATGATAGATAAGACTTATTTCGGGGCGGTCTTCTCAATTATAGGCTGTGTTATAACTATCGGGATAAATGTCGTATTTGTCCCCATATACGGCTACATAGCAAGTGCGTGGGCGACTTTGATCTGCAATCTGGTGATGATGCTGATGTCATATTATTTCGAAAGGAAATACCGCCCGATACCTTACGATATAAAGACGATCGGATTCTATTTTATACTGGCAATGGCATTGTACGGGATCAGTTCTTTCGTTAAAATGCCGGGTCAATGGGTACAGATGGCATTTAACACCGTATTATTTATATTATTTTTAGGAATTCTGATTAAACGTGATCTGCCTTTGTCCGAAATTCCGGGGATAAATAAACTGATCAGAAAGAAATAATTATCATTTAATATTTTAAATTTTAGCATGAAAAGATTTGTATTGTCATTCGTAGCTGTTTTTTCATTAATCGCATTACATGCGGATGAAGGAATGTGGCTGCTTAAAGAACTGAACAGGCAGAGTGCCGAGAGA
>DQAM01000132.1:0-2009 GCA_003523545.1 Dysgonomonas sp. | reverse complement strand
GCCGAGAGAATGAAGGAGTTAGGTTTTACTTTTCCCATAGACAGTTTATACAGCGAGGAAAACCCTTCCTTGAAAGATGCTGTGGTAATCTTTGGGGGAGGTTGTACCGGCGTTGCTGTTTCCCGGCAAGGTCTGATATTCACAAACCATCATTGTGGATACGATGCTATTCAGAAACACAGTTCTGTAGAACACGATTACCTAAAGGAAGGTTTTGTGAGCCAATCTAATCAGGAAGAGCTTTATACCGAAGGTCTTGCCGTATCTTTCCTCCAAAAAACAGAAGATGTTACCGAACGAGTAACAATGGGTATAAACGAATCGACATCCGAATACGACCGCTATACTATTATAGACTCTCTTTCTGAAGCAATACTTGCACCTTACAAAAACAGTGAATTTCTGAATGCACGTATCGTGCCTTTCTATACAGGTAATAAATACTATCTTATTGTTTATGAAGTATTCCGCGATGTGAGGATGGTATTTGCCCCCCCCTCTTCGATAGGAAAATTCGGCGGGGATACCGACAACTGGCAATGGCCTCGTCATACCGGAGATTTTGCTGTATTCCGTGTTTACGCAAACAAAGAGAATAAAGCCGCTTATTACAGTCCCGACAACGTACCTTACAAACCGAAGTATTCGGTTCCTGTATCAGTAAAGGGATATAAAGATAACGGCTATGCCATGACAATCGGTTATCCCGGTAGTACAGAACGGTATTTATCCTCATGGGGAATCACTCAGATGATGGAATCTGAAAATATTCCCAGGATACAAGTCCGCACTGTAAAACAGGATATATGGCGGGAAGCGATGAATGCCGACGATGCTGTTCGTATAAAATATGCCGTTAAGTTCAGCAGAAGTTCCAATTACTGGAAAAATGCAATGGGAATGAACCAGGCATTGAAGAAGCTGAATGTGGTTGAAGGTAAACGCGCATTGGAAAGCCGTCTGAACAGCTGGATAAACAGCAATGAAGCAAACAGTGCGAAATATGGAGGTCTTTTGGATAATCTGAGAGATGCTTACGAAAATTCATCGGGTTCTGTAGCTGTCGGAACCTATTTTGCCGAGACATTCAGCAACGGTATCGAGATAGTACGGTTTGCTAATATCATCAGGGCATCGGGTATTACAGACAAAACCGATCTTTCGAATTATGCTAAATCAAGATTGGCAGACCTTTATAAAGATTATGAACCTGAACTGGATAGGAAAGTAATGCCTGCTTTATTAAGATTGTATGCGGAAAAAGTTCCGGCAGCATTCTTGCCTGATATTTATGAAACGATAAATAAAAAATTTAAAGGTGATTACGAAAAGTATGCGGACTGGGTATTCGAAAAAAGCAAGTTTACGGATATAAATAACCTCACTGCCATGATCGCAAAGAGCAGCGACAAGGATATTGAAAAAGATCCGGTGATGGAACTCGCTAATTCTATCTCAGCTATCCGTATGAAACTGGTAGAAAATCTGGGACCCTATTATCCGGCTATCGATGCAGGTGCACGCAAATATATGGCTGCCCTAATAGAAATGGAACCGGACAAGACATTTTATCCCGATGCGAATTTTACTCAGCGTTTAAGTTATGGCTCGGTAAAAGGTTATAAGCCTTCGGATGCCGTAGAATATGACTATTATACTACTACTCAGGGGGTTTTGGAAAAAGAAAACCCATCAAGTCCGGAGTTTACAGTACAGGATTATATTCTGGACAACCTACGGGCAGGACAGTGGGGCAGATATGCCGATGAAGATGGTACCATGCATGTAGGTTTCTTATCTACTAACGATATTACCGGAGGTAATTCCGGTAGTCCTGTATTCAACGGCAAAGCCGAATTGATAGGATTAGCATTCGATGGAAACTGGGAAGCATTGAGCGGAGATATAGTTTTCGAGCCGGAACTGCAACGGACTATATCTGTAGATATCCGTTATGTACTCTATACCATTGATAAAATAATGAATTACCCGCGCATTATTGAAGAGCT
>DQAM01000133.1:4576-4894 GCA_003523545.1 Dysgonomonas sp. | reverse complement strand
AACGATCTGCTGTCGGGTATGGCAGATTTGAAGATATATCCCAATCCAGTTACTACAACATTGAATGTAGACATGGGTGCCGGTCAACCTGCTTCGGCAACAGCGTATATATATTCATTATCCGGAAGGCTGATGATCACTGCTGAAATCGGAGTTGAAAAATCAATCGATGTATCTTCGCTGACTAGCGGTATTTATCTGATAAGAATAATAGATAAGAATAATCCGGAAAATAGTAAAGCTGCTAATTTCATAAAACAGGATTAGTTTCTTTGTAATAAAGATACATAGGGAATAAGGTTGTCCCAAAAGTAATTT
>DQAM01000133.1:0-4373 GCA_003523545.1 Dysgonomonas sp. | reverse complement strand
AGGTTGTCCCAAAAGTAATTTTTGATTTTTGTCATGTTGAACAAAGTGAAACATCTGTTTTATGCACAGACTCTTCGTTTCACTCAGAAACAACGTTCGAGGAGCGAGGGCGACTCAATGACAAAAAAAGTAACACACTAATAGTGTAAAAATTACTTTTGGGACAACCTCATTTTTATTTTGGGAGCCAATGACCAAACGGTATTTATCACAAAAAGCTTTTTTAACTCTATAAATATAATTTATAATCATAACCCAAGAATTACAAATAATAATTACTTAATTTTGTTGCCATTTAAATAATATTCTACACATTAAAATCCGGCTATAAAAGAAATAAAATGAAAATAGGAGATAAAGTACGCTTCCTTAACAGTACCGGAGGAGGTACAGTCAAGGGATTTCAAGGTAAAGATATAGTGCTGGTAGAGGACCAGGATGGATTCGACATTCCTGTACTTATCCGGGAAACGATAGTTATAGAGCCGGATAAGGATAAACAGGTAAGGCAGTCTGTAAAACCGAAAGAACCGGTAATAGAAACTCCGGTTCAGGTAGAAGAACCCAAGCCTGTAACTGAGATTGTGGAAACCCGGGAAGGAGAACAGATTACGGCCTGCCTCGCTTATCTGCCTGTTGATATTAAGAATCTGACCACAACTACCTACGAATGTTATCTGGTAAATGATAGTAATTACTACCTTTTCTATAATTATATGAGCCGGGTGAATGCCGGGTGGATAAGCCGGGCAACAGGTCTGGTAGAACCTAATACGAAAATTTTTGTAGAAGAATTTGACAAACCGGTTATCAATGAGCTTGAAAAAGTAGCCGTGCAGTTCATTGCCTACAAAATGGATAAACCTTTCAGGCTGAAAAACCCTTGTTCGGTAGAAATACGCATCGATACGGTGAAATTCTATAAGCTGCACAGCTTCAAAGAGAACGATTATTTCGAAGATGATGCAATCGTATATTATCTGATGAGAAAAGACCTTGCAGAAAGAGAATTGCATATTAGTCCAGAAGAAATTGCAGAAGCCATGCTCAGCAAAAAAGAAACAGGACGTCCCCGTATTCAGCAGATTACTAAAAAACAATCTAATCCAGTGCTGGAAATAGACCTGCACATAGATGAACTGGTGGATACCACGGCAGGAATGGAAGCAGGTGACATATTAGAACATCAACTCACCAAATTCCGCCAGATAATGGAAGAAAACAGGAATAAGAAAGGGCAGAAAATCGTATTCATCCACGGAAAAGGAAACGGTGTACTGAAAAAAGCCATTCTGGATGAACTCAAAACTAAATATAAGAATATATATTATCAGGATGCATCTTTCCGGGAATACGGTTTTGGAGCTACTATGGTTACTATAAAATAAATAAGGTTTTGCATTAATAAAAAACAAATAAAGAATGAAATTGAGATTATTTACATTGTACCTTTCGGTAGTACTTATATTCTCCGGATGTGGTTCAGTAGGCAGCGGGCTGTCACAAGCCTACAACATGACAAAGTGCGAATACAATTATAAGTCTATTTCAAACCTCAACCTGGCAGGAATGAACTTATCGAGAGGGGTATCCGTCACAGCTCTGCCGGCTATTCTTTCACTTTTAAGCGGCAATGCGTCTTCTATACCTCTGAATTTCACCCTCAATCTCGATGTGAAAAATCCCAATGCCGCCGCAGCGGCATTCAACGGATTACAATATATTATAAGTATAGATGATATCCAATTTACAAGCGGACAGGTAAACCAGAGCATGAACATAGCCGCAGGAGCCAGCCAGACTTTGCCTCTTAACATTGGAGTAGACCTGGCAACCTTAATGAAAAGCAATTCAAAATCGGCAGTGGAAAATATTACAAAGAATTTTTTGGGTATCGGAAGTGAAAAATCGAATGTAACAGTACAGCTTAAGCCGACTTTTATGGTAGGTAATACTCCCGTTACTTCTCCAGTATATATTCCTGTTAGTTTTTCATTCGGAGGGAAATAAGAATAAATATAACTCAAATAAAAAAATTGTCCCGAAAGCAATTTTCATTTGTTTGTTATGCTGAACAATAGTGATGCATCTTCTCAATCAATAAAGACCCTTCTAGCTGGTCAGGATGACAAAAATATCTCAAATTTATTTTAATCCGCCAAACTACTAAACTAATAATTGAATACTCCCGGGTCTATTGGTTCCGGAGGAGTATTCTCAACGGATACTATACTATCTACAATATATTTGGTATATCCGCGCCAGGGTAACGCCCCAAAATACTCCTTATAATGTACAGTCACCGTTTTTCCGGTCATGCGCATCAAGTCTTGCGCCAACTCTCTATTTTCTATCGAAAATTCAAATTCATTGGACTGGACACCGCCTGTGGCAGCAGACCGTATACCTGTCTGGATTAATTTGCCTTCATACGTCTTGAAAATTATTCCTTTGTGCATCACATAGTTTAACTGTCCTGTTTTAACACTGCTGTCGCCATAAGGCAGGTAATAATAAACCACAAAGAATCCTATGACCAGAACTACAACAATCAGAAAGAATTTTACAAGGTTTTTCTTCCACGTACTTTTTACAGTTCCCATATTTTCAATTTAATTATTTTCTCTTTTTATAATAAACAGAACTCGAAAGATAAAGTTTTTATATTTAAAAGTTATCTTACTACCATCTATAATTTTATCGATTCAAATATATTGAATATTACTTCAATATCTCAAATTCATACGTTTCTTTTTGATGATTGTAACCTATAGAATATTTTTTACCCGGTTCTATAAAGACTTCTAATTCCTGCGGAGGTATATTAAAATCTTTAAAACCTTTGAGCGAGAACATCCTCCTTTCCGACCAATAATACTGCAATCCCAGGACATTCTCTCCCGGTAGTAAATATATACCCTGCCTGGCAATCTCATAAAAAAAGACAGGTTCGCCTCCGTTAACGGAATAAATCTGCAATGTTCCTTTAAGATCAATATTAAAATACAGCTTGACTGCGTCTTTATGCGAATGTTCGAATAGCCGTCCCTTTTCTTTCCTCTTATGCAGATATAAAAACATAAAAGGTATATAAACAAGAATGATAGCCGCTAGAAACCAGAATAATATTTTGTACTGTCCTGTAGCCCAGGATTCGATAATATTGATCATCTATCCATTCTTTGATTTATATAAGCTTACCTGTTACGCCGTTGACGTTCACGTTCTTTTAGCTCTGCTTCCCTTTGTTTTAATTTTTCTTTACGCTCACGCTCCAACTGCTTCAGTCGTTCTTTGCGTTCCTGCTCTTTTCGCTTCAGTTCTTCTTTACGTGCCTTTTCTTTCTGCTTCTGTTCTTCTCTTTTAGCTTTTTCCCGTTCTTTGCGTTCTTTTTCAGCCTGTTTTTCAGCGTCTTTCTTCGCCTGTTCGGCTGCTTTTATTTCGTCTTCTTTAGCTTTCTGCAAGGCCCGTTCGGCATCTATTTTCTCTTTCTCAGCATTGCGTATCGAATCCTGCCGCATCTTCTCCGCATCGCGGACAGCTTTTTCTCTCGCTTTCTCCTGTTCTTTACGTTCTTTTTCGGCCTGTTTAAGAGCTTCTTTTTCCTCCTTAGTCAAAGACGAATCATCCCCTCCGGACGACCGGAACAAGTCCCTAAGCCCATCTACCGGATTGCTGAGTATATCTCCCGCTTTATTAATTAAATCATCCGCTTTGTCCAGCTGGTCGTCTGACAAAATATCACCGAAGCCGAAGCCGTCTTGCGCTCTAATCGAATCTGGTCTTTGAGGCTCTGCTTTCGGCAATATATCCGACTCTGGTATAAATTGGGGAATTACCTGTGGTATGGTATCGGCAGGCTGAGGTTTAACCTCGGGAATTACAGGATGTACCGTATCAGTATCCTCCTCCGGTGGTGTTACCCTATCTGTTTCCGAGCCTTCCGCATCTTGTACGGCATCTTCTTTCTGGCGGTTCCAATACCTAATCAGTGTAAGCATTTCACTGGTATAATTTTCTTCAAAGAAAAGGAAATATTGATTAAGCGTCTTTCCATTCAACAATGCAATGTAATTTTCTTCCGATATCGGTAGTGGTATAATATCCGGATCGATGTGACTCATCAATGAATTTTCTTCGAAAGCCCGGTTGATATATGTGATGATATCCTCCAGGTTACGGAATCCTCTCACCTGCAATATCTCCAATTGCCCCACAGATGAAAATGCCAAATCGAAGGTCTGATATACGAAATTGGAGAAATTGTAATTCGCCACTTCATAGATCAACTGGTTTTTGTCGAGTGTTCCCGGCCTGTAAATCAACAGCAGCATATAATCACTTTCGGCATCAGCTATAAAGTCTATGCCTTC
>DQAM01000289.1 GCA_003523545.1 Dysgonomonas sp. | reverse complement strand
ATAAAAATTTATATAAGGAGGTTGATGATTTATCTTCCAAACTGTCAGAGATTGAACTAAAGAAAGGTTTTGTTGCTAATACAGATAATAGCAGAACATATAACTTAAAAGAAATTGATGAACTTGCTAAATCAATTAGAAATGAAAGAACGAAATTAAAGATTGCAATCGAACCCTTTTTGAAAGATGAAGAGACTAAAAAAATTTTAGGGGATTTGAATCAGTCTATAGCAAATGATAAGAAATCACTCTTGGATATTGATAATTTAATTAAAAAAATCACTAAATCTAAACAACAACTTGTCGATACAAAGAAACAAATATTTGATTTGTATGAGAGTAATTATAAGGAATACGAAAAAGTTATTGACTTATTGAAAAGCAGAACTTCAGATTTAGAAAAAGATGGTCTTAGTATAATAGGAAAAATTCTTTTTAATTACCCCAAACTAAGAAAATGTTTAATGGATATTAGTGATGGTAGGAGTGCTTCATATTCAAGATATTCAATATTGGAAAATAACAGAAAATCATCAGATGATTGTGAGTATTCCTTGATTTTTGAAGATATAAAAAAAATATTTGATGATATTCTTAGTAAAGAATATGGATTAACTTCAAGAACAACAATTCCTAATGCAATTAAAACAATCTTAGATGATTATTTTTTTGACTTCTGGGAAATAAAATACAAAAATGATAAGCTCGGAGAAATGTCAACAGGAAAAGCGAGTTTTGTCATTTTGATGCTTATTATTGGATTAAGTAAATCTAAAGCACCTTTTTTGATTGATCAGCCAGAAGATAATTTAGATAATAGATCAATAACAACAGATCTTGTTAATTATTTGAGAAATAAAAAAATAGAGCGGCAAATAATTATTGTGACTCATAATGCAAATATTGTAGTTAATGCTGATTCAGAAAATGTGATTGTAGCAAACCAAAAAGGGCAGAATAACGAAAAAAGTTCAAGTTCATTTAAATTTGATTATATAAATGGCCCTATAGAAAATTCATTCGATAAGCTTGAATCTGAAACTGATGTTCTCAAATCAATGGGAATTAGACAACATATTGCAGATATTGTTGAAGGGGGAAAAGATGCTTTTATGATGAGAGAAAGAAAATATAGATTTAATTAAATACTATCACAATGATAGATTGTTCCACAATTTACATTAAGCTTTATCTATTAAAAAAGGAAAGGCACCCAGGTATCCCTCCTGAGTGCCACCACTAAAAAATCCGCCGTAAATAATCGTAAAACAATTGTTTATCAGACGTATTTTCAGTGGTAAAGATAGCACTTTTTTATTTCCCTTTCTTTTTACCTCCCGTTTTCGGTGGAAACGAAAAGATGGTTTTAAAGTCGTTGTCGAATGTAACGGCAGCATCGAAAGATTTGCTTTCCCTACTTTTGAAACCTTTGATTACAGCGGTCTTACCCTTTGTAAGCAAATCTTTTATCTGTCCGTCCGTCAGTTCCTTTTCCGATTTACTCCGGAACACGATCAGTCCGCAAGATTCGTTGTTGCATTTAGCTACTTTCCGATAAATAGTTACCTGACCGTTTTTGCATTTCGGGCATGGGCAGCTTTCACGGTTGTCACCGCCTTCTATTTTATTATCGAGCAGCTCCGTTGTGATTTGAGTAGCATATACTTCAATACCTCTGTGGAAAGTATCTGCATCCATTTCACCCGTAGCGATTTTATTCAGGGCGCTTTCCCATTGTCCCGTCATGGCGACATCCGATATCTTCTTCTCCTTTACAGCCAGATATACAACCAGTCCTTTATTAGTGGGTACAAGGCTCTTTTTTTCACGTTTGATGTAATCCCGTGAGAATAAGGTTTCGATAACGGCGGCACGCGTGGCCGGAGTACCGATGCCTGATTCTTTTAGTGCTTCCCGTTCCGCTTCGTCGGTCAGTTCCTTACCGCAGCTTTCCATAGCCGAAAGCAGGCTACTTTCCGTATGTAGCTGTCGGGGTTTGGTTTGCTTCTCCAATAGTTCCACATCCCGGACAGAAAGCATTTCATTTTCGGATAGATCGGGAAGTGCGGTTGCTTCGTTATCGTCTTTTTCTTCCTGTTCTCCCCAGACTTTACGCCAGCCGGCACTTTTGATAATGGAGCCTTTTACTTCAAAAAGAACTTTGGCACATTCCAGTTTAATGGCGGTGGCATCCTTGATGCAGATTTTAGAAAAGGCTTCAACCATACGTCCGGCAATCCGTTCATAGACTTTGTGTTCATCATCTGGCAGGTCTTTCGGTTCGTTGCCTGTTATAAGCAGTGCATGATGGTCGGTTACTTTGCTGTCATTCACCGAATGCCTGTTTAGTTCCGAATTATTGACCGCTACTGCCTGAGCACCGAACACCGGATGCTCCCAAAGCGTAGAAATCAGGTCATATATGCCCTCAAATACATCTTCGGATATATAACGGCTTCCGGTACGCGGGTAAGTAATCAACTTGGCTTCGTACAATTTTTGTGCGATTGACAGGGTTTTATCCGCTGAAAATCCATACTTGCTGTTCATATCCTTTTGCAAGGTCGTCAGGTCGTAAAGTAAGGGCGGCTCCTGCCTTACTTCTTTCTTTTGTACGCTTACGACTTTTATTTCGCCTGACCGCACGCGCGATAACAGTTCTTCCGCTTCTGCTTTCGCAGGGTATCGTTCTACAGAGATAGCGGCGAATGCGGTGGCATCTTTGGCGGTACGAAGTCTTAGCTGAAAATAAGGCTGTGGTACGAAGTCTTTGTTTTCGAGATAACGGCTGCATATCATGACAAGCGTGGGTGTTTGCACCCTGCCCAATGACCATACGCCGTGCCCGGCTGATAGTGAAAGAGCCTGTGAAGCGTTTATGCCGACAATCCAGTCCGCCTGGCTGCGGGCTTTCGCTGAAGCGTACAGGTTGTCGTAATCTCCCCCCGGCATCAGGTTCTCCATACCTTTGCGGATAGCCTGATCCGTGAGTGAGCTTATCCAAAGACGATCGAAAGGGCGTGAACATTCCAGATAATTATAAATGTATCTGAAGATGAGTTCACCTTCACGTCCGGCATCAGTCGCAACAACAATCTTATCACATTTGCCGAACAACTCTTTGATGACTTTTAGTTGTTTCATGGTTCCCGGATCGGGTTTGTATTCTTTGCCGTCTTTTACCTGACGGGGAATAAGTTTAAACTGTGAAGGAAGTATGGGCAGGTTCTCACGTTGAAAACCTGTAAAACCATACTGTTCAGGCATTGCCAAACCGACCAAATGTCCGAAGGCCCATGTAACGGCATAGCCGCCGCCTTCGAGATAACCGTCTTTACGATTCGATGCTCCCACGATAGCTGCAATGTCACGGGCTACGCTGGGTTTTTCTGCTATTATTACTTTCATTTACGTTGGATTTTTTAGTGGTATTACATTTTAACTCCTGATGATTTCTTAACAGGCTTTTTGATTTGTTGTTGCTGCTTCTGTTGTTCGGTAGGTGCCTGCTGACCTTGTTTAAGGGGTTCTTTTACATTCTTCGTCGCTTCGTTGGTTTTACCTTGGGAGTTGACAGCTACCTGCGTTTTGTTACCCTCTGCAACTTTCACATCCGCAACCTGCTTCTTAGCTTTGTCGGGGTTCCATTTGAAAAAGTCGAGCTTGCCTTTTTCCTGATTCACCTTTACATAGGCATTGAATGGCTGGTCTTGCCCGTCTTTGAGCATACCCTGAACATATACTGCCTTGTTGTTGCGAAGCATATCCTGTTGGGTATTGTTCAGGTCAACACCGAGCAGTTTTTTAGGGATGCGGACCTTATTTTGTTCGTCGGCCGGTTGCTGCCGCTGTTCCTGATTGGCTTCCTGTTTATTATCTTGCCGGTAACGGTTACGGTCAAGTCCATCATAGGTAAAATCGTAGGAGCCTTTTGCTGCATTAAACTGAACATAGCCATCGAACTTGAAAGGGTTTTCAGCATCTTTGGTATTGCGGGAAGTCATGGCTTCTACCAATACTTTCTTTCCGGCTTTAATGTCCTGTTGCTGTTCGGGCGTCAGTTCCACGCCTTTGAGGTTCTGGGAAACATTCAGTTTATCCAACGGCACGGCTTCCAGGCGGTTGGTAATCTTGTCGATGGAAACAAGGGCGGGTACTTTCTCGCCGGTAGTAGGTTCCAGTTCTACCACCCTGCCGCCATTTCCGGTAGCCAGTAAGTTCTCTTTGACATCATCGGGAAGCATCACGCCCTGAAAAGGCTTATCCAAATCGACCTGCTGCTGATAGGGATGCGGAATGAATTTCAGGCTTCCGTCTGCCTGTTCATCCAACGAAAGACGGGCTTTCATGGGATATTCCACTCCTTCGATTTTCGGATTGATGTCTACAAGATGCGGAGATTTATACCCGTAACTCATGGCTTTCATTTCGCCTACCAAATCCTCCGGCTTGATGCCGTACTTTTGATATTCACCCTCAGGAATACGGCTGGTGTCGTATTCTTTGTAATTGCTTTGCTGTTCTGTTGTTGGTTTCTGTTCCATGTCTGCTTTTTTTTCTTCGGTTACTACTTCTTTTTGATTATCTGCTGCTTTCCGCGATTGCTCCTGCTTTTCAATAAAATCTTTCGGATTGATGCGGTACTTCTCTAAATCTTCATCTTTCATCTGCACGATTTTGTCGAGCATATCCACAGTAACAGCGAAAAATCCGGTATGAGATGGATTCTTCGCCTGCCTGATGAAGTTTTTGAAAAAGTTTTCGATAGGGTCGGCGTTTCTGTCAATGGTGAGAAAATCACTTTGCTTTGCCTTCATGGGATCGACGGCATCAATCTTTCCTTTCTTATTTATGCCTTTCACTACTTTGAGTTCGTTTCCACCCTCTTCTCTCATTAAAAGAACTTTGTCTTTCGGATTTAATTTTTCATCCATGTATCAATATTTTTAGTTCTGCATCACTATTAATGCAGAATAAAAGTAAGTGAATTTGTCAGGTTAAAAGCGGTTTGTGTGGTTGGTGGCAGTTTGTGGAATGGGTTTGGAAGTGAGTGGCGCTAATCAATTTATATTTGTTAAATTTTCTCAGCTATATTTTATATCTTTGTGGAAATTAAATAGATATATGAAATTTAATACAGAAGAGCATTTAGACGAAAACAATAAAAAACTATTGTCGGAAATCCGAAATAAAATGTCCGTAACATTTGAGATATTTAATAAGCCTTATTTTGAAAATTTCTCAATTAATAATAGTGTAACAGTTTATGTCAACCCCCAAATATTTACAAACTCATCGGTCGCACATGAGTTACTTCATGCTTGGTTTAGGAGTTTGGGGCTACACGGCTCAAACATGATTTATTTATCGGCGAGAGAGAAACCTAAGTTTAGTGTTGTTTTTGATAAGAAACTATGCGACCATATAGGAAACTGTATGGATCATTATAAAATCTATCCTAAATTTTTAGAAATGGGGTATGTACCAGAAGATTTTTTATCTTCAAAAGGTATGCAATGCGATATAAACAGCATTAGGAAATTACGTATTCAAAATAACGGTGTTTACTCAGCAAAGCATCTCAACAGTTATATAGGTAATTTGATTTCAATATATGCAGACCATTTACCAAATGATTATTCTCAACATTTAGCCCAGATGCAAAGCATTGAACCCGAGTTATTCGATATAGTTACTGAATTTTGGCAAGCATGGGAGAATGTAGATATTGAAAATCCTGACCATATAACGCGCACAGACTTTGAAACGATAAATGACTTTATAATGAATATTGAATGTTGGATAGAAAATAAATCAATTTATTAACACGTAGATTTTATGACAGATATAGAAAATACAAGGAATAAAAAGAGAATTTGGGAAAACTCCCTACTAATGACACCTACCGTTTTCTTTGTTCATCAGATGGATATAAGACAAGAGGAGCAAGTGGAAATGCGAAAACATCCATTGCATATATATTTTATTTGCCGGACACCAAAAATATATTTGGATAATACTAAAACCATAATTAGAGACGATACAATAGACCTCGTTTTTTATTCTACAGTAAATGGTTTACGTGAAGAACATCTTATTACTACCGTTAATAATCCTTTAAATCCGATTGGATCAATAGAATGCCCTTACCCACACTCTATAATAAAGTTTTATGCTCCTAATGGTGATTGGGCTGGAGAAGGCAAAGCAAATCTTGTTTTTCATAGCCTTAGCCTTCAGCAACACAGAATTCCCCAAATAATGGATATGGAGGTTTTATATATAGGGCAGGCATTTGGTACAGATGGTAAACGTATAACTATTGATAGGCTTAGAACGCATGAAAAATCTATAGCAATATACGATGCAACTCAAAGGTTCTTTCCAGACTATGAGATATGGTTTATGTCAATGAGTGTTGAGCCTACAATTATGTCAGGCATGACATTCGCACCGGGAAGTTTTTCTGAAGAAGAAATACAAGCTCTTAAACCTGAAGATTATAATTATGTGTTTCCTGAAGATGTACCCATAGAAGAGCAAATTACTGCGGCTGAAGCTGCATTTATCAGATATTTCAATACAAACGAATATAATAAGCAATTCCTCGATTTTCCAACAGAATCAAAAAGATTCAAAAAATGTTATGAGCTTGATTTAAACAGTATTGGTATTCAATTATCGACATGGGATTCCATTGGAATGAGATTTTTCAGTAAATCCGTTGCTCCTAATGGAATACATGCTAAAACATATTTCCTCCATGAAGGTACAGAACGAGAAGATATGTTTTGGATGATTAATGAAATTGATAAAAATAAAGAATAATGATAATAAGATTATAAGGTAAACTCGATTTTTTATCGTACAAATAATGAAAACAATGAATGATTACGCTGCGCTGTACAAAGAACAGTTGGCAAAAGGAGATATACAAAAAGCCTATACAGCGTTGGTAAAGTATGTGTCGTTTTTGAAAACTCATTTTTCAAAAACGATGATTAATGATTTCTCATTTGGTAATACTTCGCAAGGTTATATGGATTATACCTATTTCTATTTCTTTAATGATTTTTTAAGGGAGCGAAAGCTGCGATTTGGGATTGTATTGAATCATGAAAAAATGCGATTTGAACTTTGGTTGATGGGACAAAATACTGAAGTTCAATCAAACTATTGGAATTTACTGAAACAAACTAAATGGAATGAAAAACAAACAACAAAGCCTAAATATTCAGAACTCGAAGTGGTGTTGGTAGAAAAACCAGACTTTGACGATTTAGACTTACTGACGCAGCAAATAGAAGAAAAGGTAGCCTATTATACAGAAGAAATAATGAGCTACCTTAAAATACATTCAATTTAATAATTTACAATATTATTCTCCTTGTTGCAACAAATGCACCAGTTCCGGATCATTCTTTATCCGTTCAAGTAAATCCAAACTTTTGGATTTACTGGAAAATCGTAATATTAAAAGAATCCAAACAGATTAGATTATATATCAGATATTTAATATTTTACACTTTCATTTCTTTGGATTTTACATCTAACTTGCCAGTCTGTTTTTAACTTTAATAAAAATAAATCTCATGGACTTGCAAGAATTAAGAACCAAGTATCCTCTTCTTATTTCTTATATGGAAGACCATAATTACAGTCTGCAGTATATAAGACATATTAAGAATGAAAGCCTATGGATTCTGAGGGAATCTGAAAATTATGACTGGAAAACATACGATGATATCTATCAAACGTGTGTTGACACATAAGTAGATACCAAACACAATTAATTTCACAAATAGTTTCAAAAGTACTGATTTATTAAAACACCCTCATTACAGCTTGTTGTAATGAGGGTGTTTTGTTGTTTATTCAACTTTTGGGACAGTTATACTTTTGCCCTGTACTCCGTGGTGATACCTCTGTATGCCACCAATAATAGCAACTAAAGCAAGGTCTCACTGGGAAAATCCAACTGATCAGCTATCTCCGTAAGCATGAATTTTGATGTATGAAGTATAAATTTATTTTCTATAAGGACAAGACTTCATTACCATTTGCATCGCTATTATTTTCAGTCAGATAATATTATGTATGAAACATACGCTTTCAATCCGTTAAGCCTCATTTCATTTTCAGAGTCATTGCATTAACTGCCACAACCACGGTGCTAACGGACATCAGTATAGCACCGACGGCAGGGCTTAAAATAATGCCGACCGGTGCCAATACTCCGGCTGCCAGAGGAATGGCGATTATATTATATCCCGCTCCCCACCAAAGGTTCTGAACCATTTTACGGGTAGTGTTCTTTGCAAGCGAAAAGAAATGCAGGATATCCGACGGATTACTCTTTACCAATACCACATCGGCCGAGTCGATGGCCACATCCGTTCCCGCTCCGATTGCCACGCCTATATCCGCTCTTGCCAGCGCAGGCGCATCATTCACACCGTCGCCGACCATCATTACAGATTTTCCTTCCTTCTGGTAAGAAGAGATCACTTTCTCCTTATCTTCCGGCAATAATCCCGCATGAACATCCCCGATGCCGACCTCGGCGGCTACGCTACGTGCATAACCCTCATTATCGCCCGTCAGCATTACCGGGTCGATATTCATTCTTTTCAGACCTTCGACCGTCTCCTTTGCTTCCTGTTTGATCTCATCGCCCTGAGCAACCAATCCTGCAATCTCGCCATCCACCAAAAGATAGCTTACCGAATTACCCTTACGGGCCAGACCATCGAACTTTTCTTTATCGTATGAGAGTTTATTGTCGTCCAGATATGACGCCTTTACGATCTTTACCTCTTTTCCCTCTACCGTTCCGCTTAGTCCTGTCCCGCTGATAACATGAACGTTCCCGGCTTTGGGATAAGCCGTATTACGGTGTTTCGCTTCTTCGAGAATACCTATGGCAAGCGGATGGTTTGAATTGCTTTCCATTGCCGCCAGGATACTTAATACCTGTTCGTCGTTCCACTTCGGGGAAAGGCTCTCGATGGCGGAAACACGGAAATTGCCTTCCGTCAGCGTGCCTGTCTTATCCATCGTAACGACAGAAACCGCCTTTGCTTTTTCAAGGGCGTTCCTGTTGCGTATAAGAAGTCCGTTACGTGCGCCCAGCGATGTTGAGCGGGCCACGACAAGCGGGATAGCCAGCCCTAAAGCATGGGGGCAGGCTATAATAAGCACGGTCACTAAGCGTTCGAGAGCTACATTGAGGTCTTTCGTCAGCACGAACCATACAACAAAAGCGACAATGCCTACAGTAACGGCAATATAAAATAAGGCTTTGGCTACCTTGTCCGATAATGTTTCGGAGCGGGACTTTTCCTGTTGTGCTTCACTGACCAGTTTCATCACCTGCGCGAGAAATCCGGATTCTCCTGTTCCCGTCACTTCAACGGTAATGGCTCCGCTTCCGTTTACCGAACCGCCGATAACTCTATCGCCTATACTTTTGCTTACGGCTTTTGCTTCGCCGGTTACCATCGACTCGTTAACGGTGGTTTCCCCCGATATGATCTTTCCGTCGGCTGGCACCTTCTCTCCCGATTTGACTATCACATATTGCCCTTCGTGTATTTGTTGTAGGGGAACATCGGTTAACTTGCCGTCATCATCTACAAGGTGGGCACTTCCGGGCAGTAACTCCGCCATTTTCTGTAAGGCGTTGCCTGCATTACCAACGGCACGCATTTCAATCCAGTGACCGAGCAACATGATTACGATCAATGTCGCCAGCTCCCAGAAAAAGTCCATCCGATAGCCTGACGTATGGAAGAAATGGTTCGATATAAATGCGTACAGGCTGTATATATAGGCAACGGTGATACCCATAGATATCAGAGTCATCATTGCCGGGTTTTTACCTTTCAATTCCATTTTAGCTCCTTGCAGGAAAGGCATTCCGCCATAGAAGAACAGAAAGGTAGCCAATATCAGTACTACCCAGTCCGAACCGGGAAAAGAGAACTGGAAAGGCAGTTTCAGGCCCATCATAGACGACAGCATAATGA
>DQAM01000288.1 GCA_003523545.1 Dysgonomonas sp. | reverse complement strand
CAAAACCGGGGAGAACACAGTCGGTTGTGACCGCCGGACGAGGATATTCATAGATGTATTTTCCTTGTTGTTGCATATTTATTCTTATTTATGTACTTTTTACGGAAACAAAGAAAGTTATAATTTCTGGAACAACAAAATAGTTTACGTACTTTTTACGAAATTATTTAATGAAATAAAAATGAGGTAGAATAATCTCTTATAGCTACCTCATCTTTTTTAAACTACATATGCGACCTAAGGTATGGCAAAATCAAAACTTGAGCTTACTAGGTTAACAGAAGCAAATATAATTTATCCGACTCGAATAATACTTGAAGAAAATTAAAGAATACATAATAACAGAAAAGGCAAGAGCACAGGAGATAGTTGACGGTTAGAGAATGAATTCACATTCAATGCATTTTCTGATTTATTCAAAAACAAAATAGGAATAAAAAATATTGAAAATCAGGAGATTAAAGACACACCCATAAACCTTCTGACTAATAATCAGAAACATACCATAAATACTTTATATCATGCAATTTTTTAAACTTGATTTTATAAACGTTGAGAAAAATTGAATCTATATCTTATTAAAATTACACTTCAAAAAAACATCACTCTACGATTCTGCTATATTTCTCCTTTGCCAACTTGAATTTCCACGCCATAAAATCAACTAATGATTGAGGAGAAAGTATTTTTATAGCATCGGCAAAGCCAAGAAACTCACGTTGTAGTTCCTGATTGATTATGACATTAATCTCAAAAGTTTTAGAGCCATCGTCATGTTCTTCTCTTATCTTTTGGCTTTTATGGAAAGGCTTTGTTTGTACGTAAGGTGCATTCTGCTTATCTACCCAGAAACGTACCGTTTCAGCTTTCATTCCTATATTTTTGGTTACACCAACGATGTCATCGAAGAAAGTTTGAGGGTCGAATAGATTGTTTTCTATATACTTTTCTTTTTCTGCTATTTCTATATTGTGTATCCTGTCTAATGCCAGATTGATAAGATTGCCTTTGCGTCGTCCGAATACAAACCAACGGTTCCGGTATTCCTTCAAAAGATATGGATAAAATAAAAAAGTATTTGCCGACCGTGCCTTAAACGAACGGTATTTCAGGTTTAGGACTTGTTTATTTACGATAGCATGATATATAGTATCCAGGTAATCCAATCCTTTAAGGCTTTCATTCTTTTCGAAGTCGATAACAGGTATAGTTTTTTGCTTTGCTGAGGTTACATGATCTTCTAACCGGCTTACTATATCTCCCATACCTGAAAAGTAAGAGAATCCTTTGAACTGACGAAGCACTTCAACAGCTTCCGACATCGTTTTCAAATCCTGTTCTGATAGTGGAGTATTTGTTATGCTGTAATCCTCATCTTCATATTTGTAATATTTATTGTCATATACAACAATAGGAGCATTATATCCCAGTTTTTCGCTACGCATCATCTGGATATCCATCTGAATGGTGCGTTTGCTGATTCCTTTATCTATGCCTTCATATTCGTACAGGGCATCCGAACAGGCATCCATCAGGTCTTCGAGTGTCCATCGTCTATACTTATTACGCAGACAGGTGTCTATAGTTTTATAGCGGATAAGGGCATTGCGGTTAACTGGCATAGTATTTTTGTCTTTCTAAGGTTTAAAATATGGTCAGGTCTAAGTCTTTTCTATCTATATATTTAGGGAATTTGAAAGCAGGCATCGACAGAGCCATACCTGCATGTATAGTACCTTCTATATTTAGTAGTTTTGCTAACTTTCTCTTCTTATCCATATCGACTGCTATACATACATAACCGGTGTAAAACTGTGACACTCCTAAGCTTTCAGCCATAAGCGAAGCGTTCTGATAGGCGAGATTAGCATCCTGTCTGCCAAAGTTACTCGAAATTGGCGTATGGATAAATAAGACAGCTTTTGCTCCCCGTAATATAGCATCTGCTCCCCCTCTGTGCTTTGCTATAACAGCACTTAACGTCGGAACAGCTTCTTTTGCTCCCGGAACTATCAGGTTAATGAAAGGATTGATAAAGGGGTTCGTTATCTTTTTTACAGTCTTTTCGAATGTATTTATTGTAATATCTGCTATTTGTTTTAATAACTCAGGCTTTGTAACAAGGGTAAAGCTTACCTCCTGCCCATTACTGGCTGTAGGTGCAAGATGTCCAGCTTCTACAATCTGTTGTAAATATTCTTCGGGAACTGGCGATGACAGAAAAGCCCTGTTGGAACGTCTGGCTCTGCATAATTCCATTACTTGTTCGGGAGTTGGAAGAATCTCTCTGTTCAGAACATGTACTTTTTGTGCAGGAAATTCCGAGTGAATAACCGAATCGGTAGGGCATACCGCCACACAGTGTCCGCATGCTATACAGGTCTGGACATTTCTCAAGCCTATCTCGGCTTTTGGGTCTTCCTGGGTTAAAATATGCGCCGGACAGACTTTTACACATTTACTACATTTTATACAGGTCTCTTTATCAATATCTATTGTTATCATTTCTACTTTTAGTTTTTTATCGATCTTATATTATACTTCAAAAATATGAAAAATAATTTCAATTACGCAATAAGAATGCGTAACAATATTTGAGCCTCTTCAATGTAAAATAAAAAGATTTTCGTAGTAAAAAAATTATAAACTAACCATAATATTAGCTACTCTGAGAATAAGAAGAATGGAACTTCGTCCTCTTTTTTGGGAATCATTCCGGATGGGAATTCTTCCAAGTGGTACTGGGCATCGATAGGTCTATTTGTTCCCGCATCAGTTAATTCTAGCGAATGGCTTGCGTTTAAACAGCCGTCTTCAAACGTTTCGGACCTATACATTCTGCCATCTTCTAAATAATATTCCCATACTCCGTCACGTGCTCCCTTCTCATTATACTGTCCTTTAACCTTCAACTGCCTATTCTGAAAATACTGAGTATAAGTACCTGCTAATACTCCATTCTTGTTTGTATAATAATGTGCAGTGGCTCTTGGTTGCCAGTAACCTGTAAAAACCGAATGAACCTGATAACCTTGTTCTATACCGTTTTTGTAAAAATGATATGAAGTGGTGTCTCCGTTTTCCGTCAAGTTCAGATATTTACCTTCATAGACAAGCTTACGGGTAGTTTTAGAAATCCACGGATTACCGTTTTGATGATATGTAGTTGAATGCACCAACCCTTTTTTATAGATTTTTTCCTCTTTTACCTGTATAGTTCCCGAATAGAAATACTTCCATTTCCCAACTGGCTTTCCGTGTTTATATTTTCCGCTAATATCTACCGAACCGTCTGCATTGAAAGTTATATACTTACCATGAATTCTGCCTTTTTTGTCATACTGGTTTTCCCACATCAATTGTCCGTTATTCCAGTAGGATACATCATGTTGCATTTTGCCCATATTGTATCGGCTTTTTCTGGTTAGGTAGCTTTCAAAGTGTTCTGTTTCTTTATTCCATTGATATGAATATATATTTTCTGTTCCATGCTTATATCCATCTGTAAAACTAACCGTAGATGATATTATAGGTCCCTCGAATGTACTACTGTAATATTGCCAATCACCAACAGCGATTCCATCTTTCAATTCCATATCAACAGTCCATCCATTACCATCTTGAAACATATAACGACCGGTGAGGGAATGTCTGTTTTTCTCTGACTCAGACTCTTTTCCTGTATATATTACACTATAACGCTCACTGCTATCTCTGATAGCATAATCATAAAAACTTATAGTATCTCTGTTGGCAGTGTCACGCTGAGGTATGATTGTTTGGGTTTTTGCGCATAGTGTAAATGAAACGAAAAACAATATGTGGAGGAACTTTTTCATAATCGTAAAATTAGTCACAAAGATATATTTTTTGAAAAATAATAAAAAGATTTTCAGTTACGCAAAAACAGTGCGTAATGACGATTTTACTTTGTAGTGTCAAACAAAGAGACCATTAACATTATGCCCTTGCAGCTTAAAAGGATAAAGCTGCGGAAAAAGATTTAACGTTTTCGTGGAGTGTACGGATATTCCCGCCTCTGGCCTGCGCGCTGTTGCGGGTAGATTTTGCAGAAGCACCGAAAGCATTAACTTGTAAGTAGGGAAGCGCATTTAGAGCCGTACTGCTTCGAAAGAAGAATGTGAGTTCGAATCTCATTAGGGGTACAAAAAAAGAATAATATGAAAGAGATAATAAAAAATAAACTAGAGATAATAGAGAAAGACCATGGAATAAAGATACTGTATTCCTGCGAGTCGGGCAG
>DQAM01000287.1:743-10243 GCA_003523545.1 Dysgonomonas sp. | reverse complement strand
GGTCTCCGCCTACCGGGTCCATAAGTAACTCAACTGTGGCATCGGGTGTAGCATCTACATAAAAATTCATGTTCATTTCTATACCTGATTCTGTTGCCAAACGGTTTCTGATAATACCATTACCATTTGTATGCGTTATGGAATCATTTTTTTCCTCAGGAGTTTTGAATCTGATGAAAGAGTATTCTTCAGCGGTCTCTTCCATAAAATTCATATATACATTGGTATTGCTGTTAGTACGGATATTCATATTCAGGTCGACCACCTGTTCGTCACCTTTGATTGTTCCAGTACCTGAGCCGAATACTGTGCCGTAAAACATCGGATTCATCTTTTCGGTGGTGTTGTAGAGCATAAAGTTTGAGCCTTCGAGTTCTACGAAATACATGAAATTAGTAAAATAATCGTGAACCACTCTTCCGCTCACATTTGCAATATTTCCTTTTTCATCATTAAAAGCTATATTACTGAAATATATCAGATCGCTTTTCATATGAACAGTATCTGTAAAAGTATAGTATGTATTAAGGAAATTAATCCCGATACCGCCGTTCTGTACAAATGCCGTACCTTCGACCGTGACATTCGAGAAGTCGCCGAAAAGCCGTACATTACCGCTTCCCCTGCCTTGTACATTGTTGAATAATGTTTCCACATATTTATTCAGGAAGGCCATGTTTACCTCCTCCGCATCAAAATCTATAGATAATTCTTGAGTAACCGGTTTTATATAACCGTCTATGTTTGTTTTTTTATTATTCTCGTTTGTGATCTGTCCTTTCATATTTACCCTTAATGATTCAGCATCCAAATCGCTTGTCAATTCAAGATAGCCTAGATTTGTCTTATTGAAGGCAAAATCATTCACTTCGAGATTAACATCTGCATAAGGTTTCCCCTGTATAGAAGATACAGAGAGCGAGCCATTAGTCGAACCGCCAAATTGGAGTGCATCGATAGCTAAAGTAGAAAAAATATAGTCTAAGTCTATGTTCTTTAGATTTATATTCAATATTTCTGCTTCGTTTCGGGTAGAATATGTCCCGTCTATATTTAGTTCCTGATCTTTTGTACTGCTTTTTATAGCAAAATCATTCACATTGATATCTCCTCTGAAAAGCCTGATATTGGATTTCTGTATTTCCCATAGGGTATTGTTAAGTACTAACTCTCCGGGTAAGAAATGCAAATCTGTTTGCAATACATTTTCTTCATTTCGGGAAAAGGAAACCGAATTAGACACTTCTGCTTTTAAACGGCTGTGATCAGAGTTTAAGAAAGACGTATGGATATCAACAATATCATTGTTTGCTGTAATGTCCATGGAAAGATCGTTGATTGTTCCGTTTTTCGTCATGAACGAACCCGAAATTGTGGAAGCCAATGCTTCATCTTTGTTCTGTAAGATAAGGTATCCGGACTGTATTCGTCCTCCGGCAGCATTTAAAGACGGCATAAATGCTTCAACCTTGAGTTGTTCGGTTTGGTCGTTATAAAATCCGACAATTTTAGTAGGGCTATATATAATTACTGGAAGCTTAAATACATCACTCAGGTTTTCAGTATTATTAATAGTAAAATCAAATTGGAGGTCATTTATTTTGAGATTGTTATTTCTTTTTTCTTCGTAATTTACCAGTGCAGGAAGATACTTGTCTAATGTTTTCCTGAAGCTTTCGACAATACCGGATAATGAATACTGCCCTGTTATTTTTCCGTTTATAATATCTGATTTTATGGCTAATTCACGTTGTTCGGGCTGTCCGGAGGCTTCAATCATAAAACTATCCATTTCAAATCTTTTACCGGATTGTAAGAAAAGTATCGAATCGCTCTTTATATAACCATTCAGGTCGTCGAGAGATTTTCCTGAAAAATCAGCATCCACATATAGACTCAGATACGATTCTTTATATTTTTCACTCAGATTGAGATTGTCGAGACGTACATTTCTTAAACGGGCTTCGAAATTCATTTTCGGAACACTTTCCGATAGGTCGAACAGTCCGTTTATACTAAAAATTGCATTCGGATCATCAAAAGATATTCCCCCATTGATAATACTGCCATCATAATCACCCGCTATCGTGATATCGTGATACTCGTAATTTTTAAATGTCAGATCATTTATTATACCATCAACAGTTCCTTTTATTTTTTCATTCCGGGGTTTGGTGAAACCAGCCAGAAAATCAAAAGATATATTCTCAAGATCTTTATTATTCAGAAGGTTACCCAATTGGAAGTCATTTGTTATTACTTCACCGTCAAAAAAGTATTCGGTATTTTTGTCCGGATTGATACCTATCACTGCATTCGCCTCGACATTTCCTAACTGAGTATCAACATATCCCTTTGCATTCATATTTTTCAGGTAGCCGGATATATCTCCCCGAAAAGATATATTTCCTAAACGAGACAGGATAGGGGGGACTTCCTTTTTTTCCTTAGATAAATTATTGAGAATGCCTATTATTCCATCCTCCGAAATACTAAGATTGTTTATTTTACCCCGTATAAATGTCTTTTCCTTATTCCGAATATCCTGCACAAATCCTTCTGCCGAAAGATTCATTTTATCCCCATAATCCAGACTTATATTTTTTACCTGTATACTATCTACCTTACCACTGATATCGGTTTTAAACAATATGCGATCCTGAAAATTCTCCAATGCGGGAGCGAATGCTGCAACATCGCTTAATACAACATAGGATGAATTAATTTGAGTTTCGAATGTAGCATAAGATATAAGATCGGCAGGAACACGAAATATGGAATAGTCAACTTCGAACTTGTCGAATTGTAATAAAGACTTAGGCAGGGTCAATCTGAACCCTTTGATGGATAAATGCTGGTCTTGTGTTATAAACCTGGCTATAAGATTATCAATAACCAAACCGCTTCTTTCTTTTAATTCAAGCTTTTTGATTTGCACATTCAATGAATCGATATTCAATGATTTGAGGGATAATTTTGCATTCAGGTCAGACACTGCAATGTGATTCGGATCGAATTTATTGGTTTCGCGCGGTTTATTTTTTACATCGAAGAAAAAGTTTCCGTTTGCTATATTCAAAGAATTTATTTTTACCTGCAGACTTTCTTTGTTTGTTTGTTCTTTAGGCTTGAATGCATCGATAACGAATTGGATGTTTAATGGATCATCCGGAGTCTCTTTAGAGAGGTAAAATCCAAAATCGGATAGTCTGGCATCGGTAAAAACCAGTTCGTTATTTAAGAGGGACATTATCTCAAAACCTGCATATACAGTTCTTGCATTCAATATGGTGTCGCCCTGGCGGTCATTCAGATAAATATCATTAAGCTGTACGACATTAAAAGGCTTTATATATAAGGAGCCTATGCCGAGGTCTGTATCCATTCTGACTTTTAGTTCAGCAATGAGCTTTTCTTTGATATAATTTTGTACCCACGACGTGTTCAACAGGCCGTAAACAAGCATAAACAATCCCAGTAAAATACCGAATATGCTGAGAAATATATATTTGAATTTTCTAATAGATCTTTCGAGTTATGTGATACAAAATTATAAAAATGATATTGAATATTTTTGATTTTTTAGATTATTAAGATACAAGTTGTTTTCAGCCCAAATTTTTCTTTTTCATCCATGCAAATATTATGTTATATACATTGTCACGTACATCCCTCCTAGACAAGATTAGATCGTGTAATCCCCCTTTAATTGCTTCTATTTCAATGTCGCCATTTATGTTGTTTGATATTTTTTGGATATCTTTTATGTTTAATATCGAATCACCGGAAGATATTTGATCAATATCATCCAGATCAGTTACGGATCTTGCCGAATGTAGAACTAGTATAGGTTTGTCTATATGAACTCTATGCTTCAACTCATTCTGTGCTTTATGAACTGCTCTAATCCAACCCAAATTAACCTTTGGTGGTAAATTAGGTTTGAGTTTAAGATCATATTCCCACTCACCTGAATAATTCTTATGAATACTTTGTCCATATTTTTCAGTAAAGCCACCTGATATTTTTATCTTAGGAAATATTCTACCTAAAAAAGAGGCTAAAGGTATAAACATTCGTTGTGTAAACCTTAAATTAAATTTAAAGAAAGGGCTGTTGAGAATAATTCCATGAAAAGACTTACTTCCCATATGGTGTTTAGCAAAAATCGTAACGATAAGTCCACCTGTAGAATGTCCTATCAGAGTAACTTTAGTATTACCTTCTTGATGAATTATAGCCAAGGCTTTATTGATTTCTTCAAAATATGAGTAGATGTTGCGGACATCATTGAATTTCTGGTGTGAAAGATAGGACCGGCCGTATTTTCTCAGATCTAGGGCATAAAAATTCACATTAAATTCATTCAGTTTATAAGCAAATTCTTTCTGAAAGAAATAATCATTAAAACCATGAATGTATAATACGGCTTTATCAAGTTTTTTATTTGTTTTCAGACGACTTAGTGTAGCAATATTTCTGCCTTCAGAATCGTCTTCAAGAGGAATTTCCAACTGTATGAAGTCATCATCTAATATATCCTTCCTATATTTAAATGGCATGTTTAAAATTATTTTATACAATTAATAACTTGTAAATAAGTAAAATGTTCATTCGTTAGTAAGTATTCAAATTCAATTTAGAAAAATTTATTCGGATTTTTCTTGCTTTTATGATTATATATAGTACCTTTGCACTCGCTTTTGAAAAGCAAACAGGTCGATTCGCTAGCTCAGTAGGTAGAGCACATCCCTTTTAAGGATGGGGTCCTGGGTTCGAACCCCAGGCGGATCACAAAAACAAAAGAAGTTATCGATTCGATAACTTCTTTTGTTTTATATTTGAACTAGTAATCTTAATATACTGTTTCAATTGTTTAACTCATCACTCGACATCTGGCCTTATATTATTCTAATTTTTAAATATTCCCTGTACAAAATCCCGTAATTGTTGCCTCCAGAATTCCCATTCATGACCATAATTGCTATCATGGAATTCGTACTTAATACCCATCTTTTTCAGATTCTCCACAAATTCGACATGTCCATCGTAACGAGGATCTTTGGTACCGCAACTAATCCATAACAATTTCAGTTGTTTGTTTATATTTTCAAGGTTTTCCATTATATGTGGAGTGTATTTGTCATGGCTGAAATTACCATCTCCCATAATTCCGGCACTAAACTGACCTATATATGAAAATTTATCCAGATTCCTTAAGCCAATAACATAAGCCTGACCGCCCCCCATAGAAAGCCCGGCAATCGCCCTGCTTTTCTTATCTTTTTTCACACGATAACGTTGTTCAATATACGGAATAATATCATTTAGGAGTTCCTCTTCCAATATATCCATTCCTTCCACGGTGCTTCCTCCTGCCCACGAACCGTCTGTCAATCCGTTAGACATAACGATTAGCATCGGTTTAGCTTTTCCCGAAGCAATCAGATTATCCAATATAATGCCGGCACGACCATCTTTTGTCCAACTGCTCTCGCTGTCCCCGCCTCCATGGCGCAAGTATAAAACCGGAAATTTTTCCGAATTATTTTTATGGTATTCAGCAGGTAAGTATACATACATTTCCCGTGGTTTATGAAGTGGAGTAGAAATATACTTCAAGATATGTATCTCTCCGTGAGGCACATTCTGCAGTTCATCATAACGTGGAATAGAACTGCCATGTACTTCAACTACACTTCCATACACTGACGTGCCTGCTTTTACAACCGGATTGGCGAAATCTATTGTACGGATACCATCAATCTCGAATACATACTGGTACAAACGTGGCTTTACAGGATGGATTGTAACAGACCATACACCGTGTTCATCTTTTACCATCGGCTGTGATAAGACATCCCATTCATCAAAATGCAATATGACATTCTTTGCACCGGAAGCCTTTACCCGAAACGTGATACTATTATCTTCGTTTACTACCGGAGAAAAAGGAGGTTCGGCAGGTTTCCACCATCCATCCGTGCTGAATTTATTTTTCTTTTCCTGAGCATTAACAGAGGATGTTAATCCATTAATACTCATTATCATTACCAATAAAAATAAAACATTCTTTCTCATACTGATGATGCTTTATTAACTATTCTTTATTATTCAGACTATTCACTAATACTGTGCGCCCATCTTTATCAGGGTCGTTTTTTACTTCGCAATTATCATTCAATATCATTGTCTCCCCTCTTTTTACGGAAAACTCAGGCCAGTGAGGCAAAGACGCACAGTTAGGATTACCTGTACGTACGAAGTTAAGGAGTGAATCCGCCATTTTATACGATAGTTTCCGAGGCCTTGCCCCTCCTCCCGAATGTGTCAGCATCAGGTCTGTATTCAAAAACCAGAAAGAAATATCGAGACAATGAAAAGCGCGTATACGCCCGTCAAATAAAGGCGGTTCGAATCCAAACCATGCCATATATACAGGTGAATCCTGCTTTTTCTTTGCAATCGCCGATTCCACTACCGACATACGGTTCGAATAAATCAATACAAGAACGTCAAACGGTTTTACTGAAGGAAAATTACGTGAATATGCATCATAAATCTTTTGTGCATTCTGACCATATCGTTCCGAAAGTTTTTGAATCGCTTCTGTTCTGGTAATTATTTCCTGAGCAGGATTATTTCTCTCCACTCCCCACTCGTGAAAAGTAGTACAGAAAATCATGGGTATATGGGGAGAGTCCGGATTGCTGAAAAATTCACCTTCGGGCAAATGAATTCCATCTCCTACAGGACCGAAACTTCCTCTTACCATTTCTGCTCCTCCGCTCTCTTTTTCCATACGTGATGCTCCCCGGTAAGCAAGTTCCATATAATCTTTCCACGGCATATCCTGTAATTTGTCTACTTCCGATTCAGATAGTCCTGCTTCTTTTACAATATATTCTCCTAAGCGTTTCGAATAGTCTTTATTATTAGCACGTATAGCCGAACCGCTGAGCGAAATCCCTTTATGGATAAGCCCCTTTGTTTCGGGCATGGTTGCCAGCAGGCACACCTTAGCTCCTCCACCGGATTGACCGATAATGGTGACATTGCCGGGGTCCCCTCCAAAATTTTCAATATTGTCATGTATCCATTGCAAAGCGAAAACCATGTCCAATAATCCGGCATTTCCCGAATCTTTATATTTTTCTCCGAAAGCAGACAAGTCGGTAAAACCAAAAACACCCAATCTGTGGTTTATAGAGCAGAAAACGACATCGCCATAGCGAACGATATTTTCACCATGGTAACCATCCTGTTCGATGCCGTTTCCCCGGGTAAATCCGCCACCGTGCAACCAGACAATCACCGGACGTTTTTTGCCGTCGGCAATTGCATTTGTCCAGATATTCAGAGCAAGGCAGTTCTCGCTGATTTCATCGTAATTCCAATGGTCTACAAACATATCGTACGAAGTAGAGGCACGGCTGTACACATCTTGCGGTGCACTATTGCCGTAAAATACAGCCGGACGGATGCCCTCCCACTTTTCATGTTTCTGCGGAGGCATAAAACGATTCTTTCCCGAGGTCTCAGAAGCATACGGTATACCCAGAAAAGTATATATCCCGCGAGAAATATATCCTTTCACTTTGCCATATTCCGTATCGGCTATAGCGATATTTTCTCCGATTTGAATTTGCGGTTCATCTTCGGGAATGTTAGTATGATTCTGTGATAACAATGGAGATGTAAAGGCGATAAATAATGCTGATGCTATCGTAACAGCCTTAATAAATACTTCACTTGTTTTATTCATAATTCTATTTGTTTATTTACCAGATGAAAGTTCCCACAGAACCGGGAGCGAGTGGTAGATTGGCGAAACGTCCATTATATTGTACCTTAACATCATTACGAGACCAGCTGTCATTAGCGACAATCAAAACAATTTTGCCTTCGGGAGTTTTAAAAGCTACATTCGGTAATACATCGCTGTGCTCCACAACTGTTGTACGGCGTACTTCCGCCCGTTCTTCATCCTCAGTAATATCTACGCCGGAATCGAAAGGATGAGTTGACGAAATGCGTACAGAACCCGGACGAACGAATTTCGAAGCATGCGCTATTGTATAATAGGCTATATTTCGAGTCACATGGTCTCCATCGATAGTTATTGCACCCTGACACATCGAACAGCCTCCGTTATCGGTATGCGGGTCGTTTAGCGGGTCGGCTCCATAATTCCAAAGAACAACATTCTTACTCCAATTCCGGGTCACATCAATAAGAAGCCTTTTTACCGATGATGCAATATTTATTGTTCGGCTATCCGGTTTTTCGGTAAGCATCTGCTCTGTAAAATAAATATTTTTATCCGGTCTTGCCCGGTGTACGATACTCATACCGCTGAGATATCCCCGATAATGATGAAAGGCAGAACCATCGACATATTGCGCTGTGATTGCATCACTTAAAATAGCTAAAGGATAATCGGGACGGTCGCAATTATGGTCGAAAATAACAATCTTGGTCCCTATACCTGCTTCTTTAAATGCAGGTCCGAGATGGTCCCTTACAAATTCGTTATGCTCCTGCCAATACCAAGGCATACTGGGAGTATTACGCGAGTTTAACGGCTCGTTTTGTATAGTAACAGCATCGATAGTTATTCCTTCTTTTGCCATTTGTTGAATGTATTTCACAAAATATTGCGCATATACATGGTAATATTCTTTTTTTAAAACTCCCCCCTGTACATTATTATTCGTCTTCATCCATACAGGCGCGGACCAGGGTGATGCCATTATCTTTATATCGGGTACTATTTCCAATATTTCTTTCATTACAGGGATTACATCATCGTAATCATGTCCAAGATTGAATTTCTTTAATCCGGTATCTTTTTCTCCATCGGGAAGGTCGTTGTAGGAATAGACAAAATTATTCAGGTCGGATGCTCCTAAGGTTAACCGGATATAACTAAAACCCACGTTATTCCCATCATTCCTGAACATTTCTTTGAGAATATTTTGACGGGCATTTGCGCTCATACGATTTAGATGAAACGCACTCCCTTCGGTCAAAGCGAAACCGAAGCCATCCATTGTTTGATATTCCTGACGGTCATCAATTATGATAGGCAAGCCTTTTCCCTGCTCATCTCCGAATGTTATCTTTTGGGATTGTTGCTGAAAAAGAGTATTCCGGTCAGGTGTAGTTATCCACGATTCTATTTGTTGTGCTTGTATGGAAATTACGTGCAAAGTCAATGCTGTTAAAAGCAATTTCTTTAAGGGTATCAGATTAAACATGGTATTTGTTTATTAAAAGTTTAACATACAGCAAATTTACTTGCGTATGCAAACTTATCGTTATACAATGTCACTGATTTGTTATACTATTATGAATATATGCGAATAGAATCTAATTTTGATTATTAAAGTTTTGTATCTTTCTGTTACTTTGTCTTGATACAAAGTAACCAAAAATCAAGACTACACCTATTATGCGACCCATCAACAGGACTCGTCCACTAAAACAAATAAAACTCG